>NZ_JALCLM010000001.1:1800000-2100000 GCF_022647885.1 Bifidobacterium sp.
TTGGATCCTTCTGCTTCAGAGAGATGCTCAACAATCAAGTCGACCAGATGATGTCCTCTAATATGGATGCCGACGTGTATATCCGTGGCAACAAAGCGGTAAGTGATGATGGAACTTCATCAACAGCTTCATCAACGTCTTCATCATCTACGACTACGTACAACGACATCGCAATTTCTCTAGAGAAGGATATAGCAACGGTACACGGCGTAAAAACAGCCAATGTCCGTTACTCAGTCTCAGGCCTAGTACTGGTAGGTAAAGATGGCAATGCCGTAGCAGCAGTGGGTGCTCCGACTCTAGGCATAGGTATGTCATCTCAGAACCCTTGGCGCTCAGCATCTATGACAAAGGGCACTTATGCCACAGGTGAGAGCGAAATCGCCTTGGACTCTTATGCTGCACAAAAAGCTGATTTGCAAGTCGGCGATAGCACCACATTGGTATACCCCGAAGGACCGCACACAGTAAAAGTGAGTGGCATCTTCCAAACCTCCAACAGCCAAGCTGGGGCAATTATTATCGGTCTTGACCCTGCAGTTGCAAAGGCAGCTAGTGACAAACTTGCTGAAAATCCGGACGAAACGCAATACATCGCAGTGTATGGCTCAGCAAATGGAGGCAAAGCTCTAGACGCTCAACAACAGAGTACACTTGCAGATGCTATCGATAAGTCACTACCTTCTTCCAGCAAGGCCTCAGCGGTGACAGGAGATACTGTCCGTGATGAGCAGTCTCAATCTGTTAAGGATTCACTAGGTTTCATTCAGCCGTTGATACTGATTTTCGCCGTGATTGCACTATTTGTCGGTTCCTTTATCATCGCCAATACCTTCTCAATGATCGTCCGAGAATCTATGCGCGGATATGCTCTACTACGCTCCGTAGGAGCGTCACCAGGACAAGTCTTTGCCACAGTAATAATTCAAGCAATCATCATGGGCGTTGTAGGTTCTGCAGCCGGCATCGGTCTTGGCTGGGGCATGGTGAAGCTTATAGCCGCAGGAATGTCTCAAATTGGCTCACCACTAACTGGTGCATCCAATCCAACCCTTCGGGATGTGCTTATAGGCTTGACAGTTGGAGTTTGTGTTTCCCTGATAGGTGCTGCCTTCCCTGCACGTCACGCCTCTCTGGCTCCTCCTCTGCAAGCTATGAATGAGACAGTCAACCCCGAAAAGCCGACATTCATTCGGGCAATCATAGGAACCGTTATGTGCGCCTTGGGAATTGTCAGCTGGGTCTTTACAGTTCAACTTGCTACTTCTAGCGATGGACTCACCCCTTGGAAAGCTGTCAACGACATGAATACGGGCTGGCCTCTAGGCGTGGGCGCCGCGTTCATCGTTATTGGTTTTATTGTGCTCAGTCCTGCATTAGTGACTATGGTGAGCAAAATTTTAGGCTGGGCGCCATCCTTAGTGTTCCCAGTAACAGGAAAACTCTCCACCAGGAATTTGGCTCGTTCGAAACGTCGAACGGCAAACACCGCAGCCGCACTGTTTGTTGGCATCGCCATCGTGAGCTGTTTATCAGTGGTTGCTTCCTCAGCAAAGAGCTCAGTTGCAGGAATCGTTGACAATGGGCTGAAATCAGAGTTTGTAGCCATGGCTAGCGGCGGCATGGGAGCTATTCCTGATGCTGCGGTGGACTCAGTCAAGGATGTCAAAGGAGTGAAATCAGTAACAGCTAACAAACTCCTGCAGGGCGTTAAATTCAATAACAAAAGCGTCCAAGCATCCACCATCACCACAGATAACTCACTGTTTACTGATGTCTTCACGCCACAAAACTCTGAAGGGAATCCAGATAAGGCCCTTAAGAATAACGAAATTATCGTTGCGAAAAATGTCGCAGACGATAAATCCTGGTCTATCGGAGAAACTATCAAAGTTTCTACCGATCTCACCACAGTACAGCTCAAGGTCGGAGCTATAACCAATGACGCGACCTTCAGTTCGTCGATTATTCTGGCGCACAAATCGGCCGATAAATTAGTGACACCTCAGATGCAACTTACTAGTGCAATGTATATCAGCACAAACAAGGGAGCTGACGACAGCAAAGTCAAGAAAGATCTCATAGCAGCAGTTAAACCGTATTACATCATTTCAGTGATGGATAGGGACGAATTCAAATCGACTATTTCCTCAATGGTTGACCAGATTATGTTGATTCTCTATGCATTATTGGCCTTGTCGATTGTGATTGCCATTTTCGGCATCGTGAACACACTTGCTCTCAGCGTTTCAGAACGCACACGTGAGATTGGTCTCTTACGAGCTATCGGTACTAGTAAAGGTCAAGTTCGCGGCATGCTGGCTATCGAATCCTCTATGATTTCAGTCTTTGGCACGCTTGTAGGCATGATTGTAGGAAGCATAGCTGGTGTGGTAATCCAAAAAGTGTATGCCTCGCAAGGTTTGGAATCACTCGACATCCCATGGTCAGAATTGCTCATCTTCCTGATTGCGGCAATTGTTGTCGGCGTGCTGGCAAGTTTGCCTCCTGCAAGGCGAGCGCTGAAAGTTCCAGTATTGGATGCGGTAGCCACCGACTAACTTCACTGAGACACACGACAGATGATTGCTGCGCCCTCTACTGCGGTAGAGGGCGCAGCCAGATTAACTAAGGTATATATGACAGACGACGATCACAATGGGCATGACTGTGCAGATACGTCCTGCGATGATGTCAATGTGTCTGTTGAGCTAGGTGCTCATACACAAACACATGATCACAACAATGGTGCTGCTGGCTCTCGAAATCTCTACCGTCAACAGTTACCCTCAACGATCCCCACAGGTGCACGCGTAGTCGTCAGAGTCGAGGAAGGCGTTAACCCCGATGACCAGAGGATGAAGTATCGAGACTATATAGGTCATGTGCACTATTGGGATGGCAAAGAACTCGACCTTATGCGCGATCCAGCAGCAAACGGATCAAGGCATGCTATGCGCGTATGGCTTCAGGCCGAGAAAATCGTTCGTATCAAGCCAATACCTGAACGTCCCAATCGACATCAATCGTGATATGTGACGAAGTTTTTCGTTTGTGTAGGGATTTTAGATGAACTGCGAAGTATGCAGTGGATGAGAATACTGCAATTCCGCCATTATGGCACCACATTACTTTCAGAATTATCAGGAATCCCTACACAACCGGAGATTAAGCTATGGCACGTGTCTGAATCGAGACCTGATGCGTTGTGGTAAAGGCAAGAATCTGTTCACCTCTGCGCGCGGAACTCAATAAATCTTCACGCCACGAATCATCCTGCAAATCCAGACTGCTAACTGTCTGCGATGATATCGTTTGTTGGCTATTCGACGCCTTGTTCTTCTCATCAGCCTTATATCGGCGAAATGGGTCAGCTTTCGCAAAGAATGATGTTAAAGCCGCTTGGTCATCAGTATGTAAGGCATCTGCCACTTCGTTCAACCGTGTTGCCATCTGGCGTAGCAGAGATTCAACATTGTGAGCATCCTCGACCACCATCGCACGCGTTCTCTGCGGGTCAGTGAGAGAGACTCTAGTCATATCGCGCCATGAACCTGCAGAAAGCGCCAATGCAATATTGCGATTTCTGGAATCGACTAGCTGATTCGAGAGTGCTGTTGACACCACATGAGGCATGTGCGAAATCAAGGCAGCACAGGCATCGTGAGTTGTGTCATCAACAGCAATCATTCGATTGTCAGCACCTTGGCAAATCATGTCAGACACAGTCAGAAAGCGCGAATATTGAGTAGTGTCATCAAAGGTTACTGCCCACAATGCGTTGTTAAGAAGTTCACTACTAGAAGCCTCAAATCCTGAACACTCATTGCCGGCCATAGGATGAGCTCCGACGTAATACCCCCCCAATCCCGCAGCTTCGACCTGATTACGCACCATCCCTTTCACACTACCCACATCGCTGAGTGTTACCGAGGGATGCCAAATCGGCGCCAAAATCTTAAGGATCTCCGGTATGGTAACCAGCGGCGTTGCCAATACCAATATGTCTGGTTTACCGGCAATCAACTCAGACAAGGAATTTACGCAATGAATTCCACATGCCTCAGCCGCCGCATAAGGGCGCTCATTATGGTTCCACGCAATAACATATCGACCATGATCTACTAACCGTCGCGCCAGAGAACCACCGATAAGTCCCAAACCCGCTATCGCAATTTTGTGAGCGGATGTCAAAATAGGCGATGCTTTCATACCGTGGTTTGGATGCATCATGCCAGTCACCATAACAACTCCTTGCGTATCTCATCGCTGTTCTCATTAATTCCTTCTGAGAATGCGCTCTGAGAAGCTGACGCTCCTTGCTGAGGTACACTCATCGATGCGCCTCCTCGCGGCAACATCCAAGCCGTAACCGGTGGGTTAGGACGTTCGCGACGTGAGTAAACAGCCAGAGTCTTAATCCATGTTCCTGAAGCAATCAACTGGGACAGAGCCTCATGAAAGTTCTGCTGCCATGGTGCTGCATCTATGGTTGCGATAAAACTGTAGGTACCATCATTGCCCTTAATCGGACGTGAAATAAAGCTAGTCATATTGAGCCCTGCATCCCGCAACACATCTAGTGCATTGGCGAGTACTCCTGAACCAGTGCTAAGCGGAATCAGTGCAATCACTGATTCGTATTCTCCTGACTGCTGGTTCGCCTGATAAGAAAGAAATTGCATGATTGCTTCTCTGCGATTCAGCACCAAGAAATCGGTATGAGCCCCTTGATAGTCCTGAATTTCAGTCGCCAATGTGCGTAATCCATACAAATCACCGCATATTCGTGGACCTAAAGCTACTTGACCAGGCAGAATATCTCTGCAGGCGGCAGCATTGGAGGATGCTGGTACGGGCCGAAGATTCGCAGATTCAATATATGACTGGCATTGAGCTAATCCGTGTGGATGTGCGCTTACCTCTGTCAACGCTAGGCCCTCAGGAGTGCTAGTAAAAGCGTCGAAGGCAATATCCACACTGACCCTAGCAAACGCAGCAACGTTATCTGAGTCAATCATCATATCGAGGTTAGGGACAACATACCCCTCAACATTGCTTTCCCAAGCAATTACACCCCAACCTTGCCCTGACTGCACAGCAGCCATAATATCTTTAACATTTGCCGCGGGAATAAGCTCACCATTGTCGCTATCGCTCAGATAATGATGAAGCACGTCGTTGGCAGCCTGGTGTGTGAATGAACCTTGTGGGCCCAAATACCAAATGCGTTGTGTGGAACTAGGCGGTGTGGAATTAGGCGGTGTGGAATTAGGAGGTGTGGAATTAGGAGGTGTGGAACTCATCTATGTACCTCGGCAGATCGTTTAGGCTCAGATGCATATTGCTGTACTGCAGTCTTCGCTTGTAACGAACCCGCAACAGTAAACCACCGCTGCGGCAGCACGAGCATTACCAACTGCAACACTATAAGGCCATACAACCAGATGTATCCCGCATGCATGCCAAAGAAGCTTAAAAACACACCCTTGCCTCCAACAGGGACCAATACATCGCCAGCGGGACCAGGAAATGCCATCAACCAAGCCATTGCCGATGATGACAGTAGATGAAACCCAGCGCCGAATACGCCGCTCCTGCTTCTTGCAGCCCAGGCAGACATTCCTATCAGCATGAAGGAAAGAAACAAACCATAAGGAATATTCTCAGCAGCGCCCATTCTATGAGTACCAGAGGCAATAATCGCAACGAGAAATCCACTAATAATGGATACCAATAATCGTCCTGGCACACCCAAACGATATGACAGAGGAAGATACTCTTGATGCCTCTGCGCTGTTACTGGTGCAGGAGGTTCTTCGAATTGCTCTTGGAAATTCAACGATGCCATGCCACCAGATTAGCCCACCCCTCATCCTTCGAGTTCATGCGCCACTCTTCGTCTTTACTACACACAGCTGCATTGGTGACAAGTCACATGATGTAAGCACCTATTGAAGCGTTCATATCTGACATTGATCTATGTCCCGTTATAACGCAAATGCCGCCCGCGCAACATACACGAGCGGCAAATAAGCGATTACGGCATCACCGTAGTTTCAGATATTTCAGCTGTTTTGATTCTGACGACGCTGCTTGGAATACCACTTGTACCACTGATCGCGATCAAGAATAATCTTCCGGATACGTATGCTCTCAGGGGTTACTTCGACACATTCATCCTCATTGGCGAAGTCCAAGGACTCCTCAAGGCTCATGTTGATCGGAGGCGTTAAGGTCTCGAGCACATCCGCGGTGGCGGAACGCATATTAGTCATATGCTTTTCCAAAGTGACATTGATATCAAGGTCGCCAGGCTTATTGGTTACACCAACAACCTGTCCTTCATAGACCGCTGCCTGCGGCTGTACGAAGAAGTTACCACGAGCCTGAAGCTTCTGCATGGCGTAAGGACTTGCTTTACCTTGACGATCTGCAACCATCGAACCATTCTGACGGGTGACGATGGCACCTGCCCACGGTGCATAACCGGCAGAGATTGAAGAGGCGATACCTGTTCCACGGGTGGCGCTGAGCAGTGCAGTGCGGAATCCGATTAAGCCACGGCTTGGAACAGTGAATTCGATGCGCACCCAGCCGGAGCCGTGATTGCTCATGGAATCCATGCGACCCTTGCGCTCAGCCAACAGCTGAGTCACAGTGCCCATGTATTCATCCGGCACATCAATCGTGGTTGCTTCCATAGGCTCATTGATCTTGCCATCAATAATCTTGGTCACTACCTGAGGACGCCCTACAGTGAGCTCGTATCCTTCGCGGCGCATTTCTTCGGCGAGAATGGCCAGTGCGAGTTCGCCACGGCCCTGAACTTCCCAAGCATCAGGACGCTCGGTTGGAACCACATGAATGGAGACGTTACCAATCAGCTCTCGCTGAAGACGATCGTTGAGCATACGAGCAGTTAGCTTGTGATCTTTGCCTTCGGTACCCACCAACGGTGAATCGTTGGTTCCGAAGGTCATCGAAATCGCTGGCTCATCAACATGAATTAATGGCAGTGGCTTCGGATCATTAGGATCAACGATGGTCTCGCCAATCATGATGTCAGACACACCTGCGATTGCGACGATATCCCCTGGGCCTGCTTCCTCAACAGGAACACGCTCAAGACCTTTGGTACGCAATACTTCGGTGAGCTTGAAGTTTTCGAGTGAACCGTCGACACGAGAGAGCCCATAATTTTTGCCCTTGACCAATGTGCCGTTGTAAATACGTACCAAGCCCAAGCGTCCGAGGTAGTCGGAAGCGTCAATATTGGTTACGTGGGCTTGCAGTGGGGCGTTCTCATCGTAGTGAGGAGCTGGAATGTTCTTGAGGATTGCATCGAATAGCGGCTCAAGATCATCATTATCAGGTGCTTCACCATCAGCTGGTTTTTCAGTCGAAGCATGACCGACTTTGGCTGCGCAGTATATTACTGGCAAATCTAGCAGAGCATCAAGGTCAAGATCGATACCTTCTTCGCTCACATCCTGTGCGAGACCTAGCAGCAAATCGGTGCTTTCAGATACAACCTCTTCGATTCGCGCATCAGGGCGGTCAGTCTTGTTTACACAAAGAATTACTGGGAGTTTAGCTTCCAAAGCCTTACGAAGCACAAAACGAGTCTGCGGCAATGGACCTTCGGATGCATCGACCAACAGCACTACACCGTCAACCATGGAGATACCGCGCTCGACTTCACCTCCGAAATCAGCGTGGCCTGGGGTATCCACCACGTTAATGGTGATGCCTTCAGGTTCACCGAGTTCTTCGGCCAGAGGGCCGGTATATTGCACAGCAGTGTTCTTCGCCAAGATGGTGATGCCCTTTTCACGCTCTAGCGCGTTGGAATCGAGCACGCGATCCGGGACCTCTTCCCTCTCTGAGAAGACATTCGACTGCTTGAGCATCGCGTTTACCAAGGTTGTCTTGCCGTGATCAACGTGTGCCACGATCGCCACATTTCGAATATCGCCACGAACCGCCATCAAAACCTCATTCTGTATTATTTGTATTCTCGCCGCATCAAGGATGTTGGGCATAAGAGACCTTCAAAAGAAACCTCGCCAATTCTAGCGATGTTTCTCGACTTATTCACCAGCAAGAGATTCTATACCTTTGAAACTGTGCGCAATAGCACGCGAAGCACGCTGATTCCGGTGCCGTGCGTGCTCTTTTGCACAGTTTCGACTCGGAATGTGTGCACCACTGCCGTAACTGTGCAATCTGACATGTGAAGCCGCGAAATCAGCGGGCTTCGCGTGCTGTTGCGCACAGTTGTACGCTCTGCTTCGCTGCTAGGTTCAGCTCTGTGAAGAGGTATTGAGGAACGACGTATCAGTCGAGCAACGCGGCTCTGTATGCAACAGTCCACTAGTCTTTCCAAGCGATTTACCGAGTGGATTGGAATTGCCATGTGCACTCGCTGATGATCAGCTCTTCGGATTCTACGGATTCTACGACCACATCGATTTCTTGAGCTCACTGGCATTGCCTGTACTCCGCTAGGTACCACATGATTTAGCAATGAATGGCAGACAACTTCAAGCGTTTTCTCTTATCAAGAACTGTCTACAAATCCCTTCATAATAGTGTGAGCTTACGAAACTGTGCATATCAGCACGCGAAACCGCGCAATCAGAGTGCTTCACGTGCTGTTTTGCACAGTTTCAACCGTGCTCTGCTACTACTTACGATTGATCTTCTACTGCTACCTGGAAGGTGAGTTGTCCGTAATAGTTACCGGACTTCGCACTCTGTGGTACTACACCACCAGTAAACCTCGCCTGTAAGGTCGCACTCACCGGAGTATCAGAAGAACCAGCAGCCACCAAAAGCCCGCCAGACTGGGAATCCAACAACGAAGCCTGCTGATTCACCCGCAACTCATAGGCCAACGAACGACCACCAGAACTCAACAACAACGGGCTACCACTAATATCCTTCAACCGCACCACCACACGCTCATCCGACTCCACCAGAGCAGTATTCACCTGCAGGTTCGCGTTATCACCAACCCACTCGGATACATCACCAGCCCGATTACCATCCAACACGAACCCAGCAGGCAACGTCACCACCACACCACCACTAATCTGACCCGTCACCACCACACTATGATCCCCAGCACCCACCTGATTAAGACCATGAGAATTCACACGCACCGTCCGTATCACCGGCTTAGTTGCCTTATTCGACCAACCAGTCGTGGCACTACCATCCTCCTGACCCCACACATACAAGGAATAATCCCTATCCACATCCAAATCCCCCAACACCATATTCCCGCCAGAAGTGTTACCAGACGCCACCACAGTGCCATCTGTAGCCTGAGGATCCACCAACTTCCAACCCAACCGGTCACCCGCCAGATCAGACGAACCCTCAAGATCCAACACCCACTCACCACCCACATCAGCAACATCAACCACCACACCAGTCGGTGCACCTTGAGTCTCATCAACAAACGTCAGCTGTACATCACCCACACCAGCCTGCGACTGATCACCAACATCAGCAGACAGAATCAGGTCGTCCAACCCCAAATGCAACGCAGGACGCAAACCAAAAGCGGCGTTGTTCGTAATGCTATTGTTCGGGTAACCGTCGTACCTCACATAGAACGCATACTGTCTGCCGGCCCAGAGAGCAGAACGCAACCAAGAGCCAGAAGCACCATTAGCACAATTACCAGAATTACCGGCATCAATATTAGTTTTGCAACGCAAATTATTATCAACCAAACTGCCAGAAGTATGGTTGAAATACTTGTTCACATCACCAATAGACAACGGAAACACCGAATAAGCGTTCACCGAAGGAGAAAACTCGGGACTAGTTGGCTCTTTATTAGATTCACACCCTGCGGACCGAGCAGCAGTACACACACCCTCAACCTGCCGACCGGCACGCAACAACAACTCCTGCTCAAACGAAGAATAATTCGCCGCACCAACAGCATCAGACACCACCGCAAGATTCGACTTATACGAAGCAGTCTCACTATCAAAAGAATTCCGAAACGAAGCATTCGTATCAAACTTAAAACCAGCAGTCACCACATCATCAGCCCACAACAGAGCCTCATTAGCAGCAACCGACGTCGTCGACGACGCCGACCAATCATTCGTAGGCACCGTCGCTTTATTAAACGACCTACCAGCCTCACTCGCCACCTCACCCTTCGCCAAAGTCTTATACCCACCAGACACCTGCTTAGAGTCATACGTAGAAGTGGATGAGTACGTCACATCTTTCTGCTTACCAAACACAATCCGACGCGTCGAAGCCCAACCACTCGAAGCCACAGGAGTCGCGCCAGCAGACAAGGTACTGAAATAGCCATCAAGCCCCAACTCCAACCCGTCAGCAGCCAACGCACGCTCAACCGGAGACACCACCCCAGCCAACACCACCAACCCAGTAACCACCACAAGCACCACCGACAACAACCACACACGAATCGCACCCAAACGACCCTCACCCACAAATAACCTACCCATAAGAGAACCACCCCGCCAAAGCGAAAACAGCCCCCCCCCCCGTGATCGGTCTCAAACACCACACCAGAGCACGACAGAGAAACACCAAACGAACAATATGCACAACATCATACACAATGTAAATTGTTTTATTACTGTTCTATAAGCAGATAGCTAAGGCAAACAGCGCTGTGCTGTGTGCAACTAATCTTCCAACTGCTTGCCCCGGAATTCAGGCAGAAACAGCGCACTCACGCAAGCGAGCGCAAATGCTACGCAAAACACTACAAAAGTTACGGTTTTCTCACCATGCCCAACCGTCAACATCAGAGGCACCAACAGTGGGGCAGCTATTGCAGCTAAGCGTCCAACTGAGGCAGCAGCACCTGCAGCAGCGGCACGTAATCTCGTTGGGTATATCTCAGGCGTAATCGCATACAATACGCCCCATGCCCCGAGGTTTGCAGCCGAAAGTAGCATGCCAAAACCCAACACTTGTGCAACCGTGTTTGCTTGCGAAAAGAGCAGAGCAGCAATCGCTGAGACTGCTAAAAATGAGCACAACGTGCGTCTTCTACCCCATATTTCAACTAGCCAAGCAGCTAAGAAATATCCTGGTAATTGAGCTAATGCAATAATCAGCGAATATCCAAAGGAGCTAGTTAACGAGCCGAATTGCTCAGTCAATAACGAAGGCATCCACGTGAAGGCCCCATAGTATGCGAAGTTTACAAAGAACCACGTAAACCATATTGCAGCGGTCCGTCCTCTGAACTGTGGTGCAAATAACGCTCTTGTCGGAATTTTAGTGAGTGGGGCTTGCCGCGGAGATTCAACCGGCGACACTCCACCAGCCTGTTCAAAGTAGCGCACAGCCTCTTCTGCACGATCATCCAATCCCTTTGATTCCAAATATCGTACAGATTCTGGAATGTGAATTCTCGCAACAATCGCATAAAGCAGCGGAGCCGCACCGATAAGAAGAGCCCAGCGCCATCCCCAATCTCCTGTGTTGGGAATGACGTAGTAGCCGATTGCTGCCGCGATAATCCAGCCGATTGCCCAAAATGACTCAAGTAATACTGTCATCCTCCCACGATGCGCAGCTGGCGAGAACTCACTAATCAGCGTCGATGCAACAGGAAGTTCAGCACCCAAGCCAAGACCTATCACGAATCTGGCCAGTAGCAGGGCCACCAAGGTCATAGATAACGCCATACCTGCACTGGCTATGCCAAATATCACTAAGGTAGCGGTAAATACCGTCTTGCGCCCAATCCGGTCGGCTAGAAAACCTCCAAGAGCAGCGCCGATAGCCATGCCGACGAAACCGATCGATAACACCCATGACCGTTCACTAAGAGTGAGTTGGAAATGGGGATCAGCCGCAATCGCAGCCACAACAAATGAGACCAAACCCACATCCATGGCATCAAAAGCCCACCCTATACCAGATGCGACAAGCAATTTCTTGTGGGCACGATTAATCGGCAAGCGATCCAAACGCTGATTCCTGCTCAGTGCCTCCGTCTGGGACGGTATCTGATGAGCTGAATGCTCTTGGTAATTATGCGACGATGAGGAAACTTCACTGTGCTCCGTTGACTTCTGCATACGGAATCCTTCTACTCAGGAACAAAGGAATACAGACCCGGTTCTCTAAATCCAACATATGATTCAGACAATAATGCACAATCCGTCAAATGCCAATAACTAAGCCTAGACTCGAGGGGGCCAGTGAAGGCGACCAAATAGATAACTGCACTAAAAGTGGAGTAAATTCTCTATAATCCAGCGAAAAAACTGCACTTTTAGTGCAGTTATCTGCTTTCTACCTGTCTTCCTCGTCGAGGACTGTATCGGCCTGTGGGAGGAATGGAGCCAGTGACGGCAAATCGGCAAGACTTTCCAAACCCATGTGGTCGAGGAACTCAGGAGTTGTTACCAGCAATCCTGCTCGCGTGTCTGCCTCCACACCATCCTCCCGTATGAGCCCGCGAATGGATAGGGAACGTATCACCCCGTCTGAATTCACCCCACGGATAGCAGCGACCTGTGCTCTGGTAATCGGCTGTTTGTAGGCAATAATCGATAAGGCTTCTAGCGCAGCTTGAGACAATCTGGCACTTTGCCCATCAGTGACGAATGCGGACACCACGCTCTCATATTCTGGTCTGCTGCAGTACTGCCAGCCCCTAGCAGTGTGTCTGAGTTCAAAACCGCGCCTACGTCTCGAACTATTTTCCTCATACTCATCACATAGAGTTGAAAGAGCATCTGCTACCTGTTGTTCACTTATAGACAGCACTCTAGCGAGATCGGTACTGTGCTGAGGTTGATCTGCGGCCATCAGCATAGCTTCAAGACAAGCGAGGAGTCCCCCTGGAAAATCATCAACATCGAAATCCACATATTCTGGTCTAGTGTCTATGGGCTTAGGACTTTGATTGTGCTCTGCTGCCTCACTGATTATTATCTCTGCATCATGGTCACTACCTAGGTCTTCAGAATCTTGCATTACCCCTCCTCTCAATCTCACACCTACGACATGGTAAAAGCACGCTAAGCGAAGTCATTGGCACTCATCGAGACTTCTTGAGTACTTTCTAAATCGGTGTCCCATCTGAGATAGAGCTCTTCGAATGGGCCTGCCTGCTTCACGTGTATGGCACCTTGCTTGAAAAATGCCAAGATCGCTAAGAACCGCGCCACCTTCTCCATGGTCGATTGCGCATCAGCAATCAACGCGGTGAAAGTCATAACCGTTCCCTTGGCGGCCGTAAGTCTTTGCCTCACTAAAGAAGCCTGCTGCTGAAGATCCACAATTGGTACGTGGAGCTGCGCCACCGAGACCTCAGTTAATGGCGCATTAGCCAGCACCTGCGCAGCAATTTTGGCCAGCGCTTCGCCGTCAATATCCCACTGCAGAACTGGAAGCATAGCCGCGAATGAACGGTCATTTTCAGGTTTATGAGGGAATCTACCAGCATTAGCGAGCAATCTGGCACGGAAATCATCACCAGCACGTTTGAACGCTTTGTACTGCAATAACCGCGCAAAAATCAAATCTCGCTCACGCAGAGCTTCCATGCTTTGCTCATCATGCTCACCGTCAGCACCACCTGGGAGAAGTGCAGCGCTTTTGGCTTCAATCAGTACTGCTGCAACATCCAGGAAAGCACTAGCCTCATCCAGACTGTCTTCAAAATTCAACTGACGGACATAGGCGATAAATTCCTCAGTAATAGAAGAAAGCGAGACCTCGGTCAGCTCAAGACGTTTATTTGCAATCATCCCCAGTAATGCATCAAATGGCCCTTGATACACATCTAAGGTAACCAAGAAACCTGATTCCTGTGCTTCACTAGCCACAGATGTATCAGGAGACGGCACATTTGAGGATAGTCCTTCCGGAGCTAATGCTTCGGAGAATTGCCTCTCAGAGGGTGCATATAACCCTGTATTGTTGCGGACAGCCTCGTCATTCATGTTCATCGAGAACGTTTACGCGACAATACCGCGTGCAATAAGTTCTCTGGCGACCTCTCGATATTCCTTTGAAGTCTTGTGAGCGGGCGCGTACATACTGATCGGTGCTCCTGAAACTGTGGCATCAGGCAATTTAATCGACCTCGTAATAACCGTATGGAAGACCTTGCCTTTGAATGCCTCGAAGATGCGCTGCAATACTTCTTCTGAATGCAATGTGCGGGTATACATCGTTACCAACACACCGTAGACCTCTAGCGAAGGATTAATGCGATTGCGAACCTTCTCAATTGACTGCATCAGGAGGGCCACACCACGAAGTGCGAAAAACTCGGCAGCGACGGGAATAATTACACCGTCCGCAGCAGTGAGTGCGTTCACAGTAAGTAGGCCTAGCGAGGGCTGACAATCAATAATAATGAGATCATACTCGTCACGAAGCGGGCGAAGAGTGCCGGATAAGACTTGCTCTCTACCAACCTCAGTTACCAGTTGAACTTCGGCAGCCGACAGATCGATATTCGCGGGGATGATGTCGAGATTGGGAAAACGTGTGTGCACCACAACTTCATGAACATCCATGGAAGGGTTAAACAGTGCCGTATAAATCGTGTTATCTACACTGTTGGCGTTAATACCCAAACCTACTGTGGCAGCACCTTGCGGATCAAAATCCACAATCAGTACCCTGCGACCATATAAACTCAAGGCTCCAGCTATGTTGATAGAACTGGTTGTCTTACCAACTCCACCCTTTTGGTTGCACATAGCAACCACGCGGGCTGGTCCATGTTGGTTCAGTGGTTCAGGGGCGGCGAAGGTGTCATACTCTCGCCCAAGCAAATCCGTAGGCATACCACCACATTACCAACATCCAAGACCTTGTTCGTTCCAGTTCATACAACGATTCATGCTGAGGCAAGCTCTCACAAGCAAATCTCACTCCGCGAATTCACTAGGTGATCTACTCCTCACAGAAGAATTCGACGCAAACCATCTGTAGAAAAAACACTAAATACGAAGCATTTTTCTAGTTTTACTCAGTTATTCGATGAAACATTGAGATAACACATGGTATTTCTATGTAAATTCCCAGCAACGATAACGAAACACATCATTGCTATTTCCTTATACATACATACACCTCGAACACAACCCAATATTCCTCACCCCTCCATCCAGACCAAACAACACACCGGCAAGCTGCCTCTTGAATGAATGTGACCTGAGAATATGAACAATATAAACGCAACCAGACTCGCAACAACATCCATCATCACGCTACTTATCTTGGGAGGCTGCTCATCAGGCGTCGGCAACGACAGTGCATCAGATGATTCTTCGGCAGTCGCTTTTACCCCTGCCACTAGCGGCGAACTGCATATATATACTTGGTCGGACTATTACCCCGACGATTTGCTCAAAAGCTTCGAAGAAGATACTGGCATCAAAACTACAATCGATTACTACGAAAGCAATGAAGTCTTGATGTCTAAGCTCCAAGCAACCTCTGGCAGTGGATATGACGTGGTTGTTCCAAGCGACTATGCAGTCGAACTGTTGGCAGATGAGGGCTTGCTGCAACAGATCAATGCTCTTGATTTACCCAACGGCAAGAATATTGAAGATGATTTTCGACAAGTATATTTTGATAAAGGCAGGAAATATTCGGCACCATATTTGTATGGCACCACTGGATATATGTATGACTCATCTTTACTTGCAGCAGGTGAAACAGCACCTGACAGTTGGAAAGACTACTTCACTTCTGATGCAGCTTGGAATGCCAGTCCTGGAATTTTCAACGACCAAACAGATGGTGTTAATGCTGCGCTGAGAGCCAGTGGTGGGGAACCCTGCTCAACAGACCCGACTGAGTTACAAGCTGCCCAAGACTTGCTCACAGAGTATAAGAAGAAAGTACAAAACATCAGTTCTGACTCTGTTATTGATCGACTGATCTCTGGAGAAAACTCAGTTGCCATGATCTGGAATGGTGCAGGGCACAGAGTCAGTGAGCAGAAATCGAGTATGGATTATGTCTATCCGTCAGAAGGCATGTCCTCATATCAAGATAATTGGGCAGTGCCTTCCGGTGCAGAAAATGTGCAACAAGCTTTGACCTTTATCAACTGGATGATGGAGCCTGAGAATATAGCAGCTGCTGCTAATTATCAGGGATATGACGCCGGCATTACAGGTGTAGATGAGCTTCTTGACGACAGTCTGCGTAACGATCCTGCAGTGAGTCCGCCTGATGATGCCAAAATCGAGCTCGTTCCAACTTGCTCAAATGAAGCTATCAACAATTACACCAAAATCTGGGAAAGCTTTAAATCGTGAACCTTCTCAACCGTGCAAGTATGACTGTCCTGCGCACACCAAAGATTTCGATTATCTATTTCAGTCCAAAGGAGTAGAGGTGACTAAAGCCAAACAGCAAGATGAGAAGGTATCCTCACAATCTGACTATTTCTCACGCAGGAATTCCCCACACAGTAATCTCCAACCCAGCAACCTCCAACCCAGTAATCTCTCATCTGATGAAATACTGACACTGACGAATGCCAGAATTTGGATTAATAGCACTCAACGAAGTTCAACAATAAGCTTTCAACATGGCAAAGTACTTGCTTACGGAGAAGAGGCCGACCATCTGGCAAAGCAGGGCAAGATATTAGATATGGACGGCGCATGCGTGATTCCAGCCTTCTCAGACGGCCACTGTCATCCCATCTTTGGCGGTATGGAGAGTATGGGTCCGGCAATCAGTGCGTTGCAATCTGTAGAAGACATTCTCAGCGAGGTTGCACAGTGGGCAGCTGCACATCCTGAGTCGTCGTGGGTGATTGGTGCCAGCTATGATCCTTCGCTCTCCCCTGGCGGCAGCTTTGACGCTCGCTGGTTAGATGAGGCAGTGCCAGATCGCCCATGCTATTTGCGCGCGCATGATTACCATTCATTATGGTGCAACAGTGAAGCATTGCGCGTTGCAGGAATCAGCTCTGACACACCGGAACCTGAACTCGGTAGTATCGATCGACGAGACGATGGATCACCACTAGGAACATTGCGCGAATGGCATGCAGTCGATTTAGTGATGGCTAAAGCCCCGCGCAGTGACAGAGATGATTTGGCAAGAGCATTACGCATAGCTTGTGCCGAACAAAATCGTTTCGGTATTACTTGGATGCAAGACGCATGGGTTGATGAGGGTATGCATACCCCTTATGTAGATTTACTCCAACAAGGCGCTCTCAATGTCAGATCGAATCTGGCACAACGCGCTGATCCACACTACTGGAAGGAACAAAGCGCTGGTTTCTTGAAAGTGCGTCAAGAAATCAGCGAAGTAGCTCAGACAATGCATGCCGAAGATATGTTGAGCGCACGCACTATCAAATATTTTGCGGATGGTGTGATTGAGTCTGGAACAGGCGCAATGTTGGATCCCTACGACAATAGTGACAGCACAGGCATGGAAGTTTGGAAAAGGGAAGAACTACTTCAGGCGGTCGCTCACTTCGATGCACTGGGATTTCAAACACATATCCATGCAATTGGCGATCGTGCTGTGCGCAATGCTCTAGATGCTATTGCATATGCGATTCAAACTAATCCACGATGGGACAGACGACCCGTTATCACTCATTGTCAGCTTATTCAACCTATAGATATTCCTCGCTTTGCCGCTCTGGGAATCACTGCCAACGTAGAAGCATACTGGGCTCAAATGGACCCTCTGATGGTCGAGCTGACTGCTCCACGACTTGCAGCAAGGAGCGATTTGCAATACCCCTTCGCTTCATTGAAATCTTCTGGAACACGCCTTGCGCATGGTAGTGATTGGCCAGTTTCGAGCAATAATCCATTGCTCGCAATTGCCACCGCAGTGACTCGCCAAACTGCTTCTGGGCATCCCGAAGGCGGCTGGATTCCTGCTGAACGTCTTAAGGTGAGGTCAGCAATGGCCATGGCTACCGAAGGTTCTGCGTATCAGGCTTGGACTGATACCTTCCGTGGCAGTCTTGATGTCGGTAAACATGCTGACTTTGCTGTGCTCGATGCAGATCCGGACAGCATCGGTGTGCACCGATTAGGAAATATTACCGTGTTGCAAACTTGGCTAAAAGGCACCAGAGTGTATTAATCAGTGCGCGCGAGGATGAGCTAGAGTATATGCCTCGATGAGGTTATCGGGACTCACATGAGTGTAAATCTGCGTAGTGGTTACCGAAGAGTGCCCCAGAAGCTCCTGAACCGTGCGAACATCAGCGCCTCCCTGAATCAGATGCGTAGCAAAAGAGTGTCTAAGTGTGTGGGGATGAAGAGGACGGGTGATGCCTGCTCTGTGACCAGCGAGTTGAACTATTTCCCAGACTGACTGGCGTGACAGACGTTTACCACGTTTATTAAGCATGACTGCCGACCGTTCGACAACTCTTGTCGATTTACGTTGTAAAGCCGGTCTACCTACATTGAGGTAATGCTGCATCGCCTCCAACGCATAAGATCCAAAAGGTACCAGGCGTTGTTTTGAACCTTTTCCTGTCAATTTCACTACGCAGGATTCCAAATCAATATCAGCAATATCCATGCCTACAACCTCAGATACGCGTGCGCCTGTCGCGTACATAAATTCCAGTAGAGCCTTATCTCTCAACACAACTGGATCGCTCGCCCCTCCACACTGTGCAGCATCAAGCAATGCACTGACTTCATCAATGGTGAGCACATCAGGAAGCTGCTGGCCTGATTTAGGTGCTTTCACCCTCTCTGATACGTCCACGGTCACCACATGTTGTTTGAGTGCAAAACGATGAAACTCGTGAATTGAGGCAAGACGTCGCGCTCTACTTCTGCTACTTTCCGAAGCTAAAGTGGTAATAAATGATTCCACGTCATCACTAGTAACATCTGCTATATCGTTGATGCCTCGCTGCTCTATATATGCGATGTATTTATGCAAGTCAGAAGAGTAAGCGCTTACTGTAGCCTTCGACAGGCCACGTTCCACACCGGTATAAGCGAGGAACTGCTCAAGTAATTCCTGATAATAATTGGTATCGCTCATCTTGCGCACGGTCCGTAACTATGCCATCTATGACGTATCTGGCCTTGTATGCTCCGACGCGGTAACAGTAATGCATCTGGCGAAAAACGATATGAGCTGCCAGACGATGACATGAACTTCATAAGTTGCATCCTATCCGCAAATATCGTTTTTACATCCCTCTGTAAGGCGAAATCACACCTTGCTGCCGTTTGTGTAGGGATTTCCATTAAGACTGCCCTCACACCAAACCGGAAAATGGCGAGATTTCAGGCTTCTTGCTATTGTGACCACACCGATTCGCTCATTAATCCCTACACAAACGAACAGCAGTCACAGACCAGCGCCTATTCATGTACATATTTGTACAGTATTAATTCAGTTTGGCTGATTCAAGATACAAAAGTATACAAAATACGCCATGACCCCGCACTCGGCGAGGTCATGGCGTTACTACAATGCAGTGAAATTACAGATTAGTGTAATCAGGCAGCAACTGGTGCATTAACATCTTCGGGCAATGCCTTCTTGGCTTCAGCGACAATAGCGCTGAAAGTCTCAGGATCACTTACAGCCAGTTCAGCAAGCGCGCGACGATCGAGATCGATGTCAGCGAGACGCAAGCCCTGGATGAAGCGGTTGTACGTTATTCCCTCAGCGCGGACAGCTGCATTAATGCGCTGGATCCACAGTTTACGGAAATCACCCTTACGTGCCTTACGGTCACGGAAGCTGTAATTATATGAGTGGAGCAGTTGCTCCTTGGCCTTGCGGTACAGACGTGAACGCTGCCCACGGTAGCCGGAAGCCCTTTCGAGTACGGTGCGACGCTTCTTATGAGCGTTCACTGCGCGCTTAACACGTGCCATTATTGTTCCTCAGCTTTCTTGGATTTTTGGCTTTGGGCCGGCTCAGTGGTTGAGCAGCTTCTTCATTTTCTTGGACTGGCTTGGTGCGAGCACCTGATCTGCAGCCAGCGCACGACGCTTACGCGCAGACTTATGCTCAAGGTTGTGGCGCATTGCGCTTCCTACCTGCATCAGCTTGCCCGTGCCGGTGACACGCACGCGCTTGGACGCGGCGGAATTACTTTTCATCTTCGGCATTGCTGCCCTCCTTGGTTGTTGTCTTGTTCACAGAAGTCTTTGCGGAGGCTACCGCATGCATCCCCTTCGCAGCAACAGATGTTGCCGGCTTCGAGGCTTTCGGTGAAGTCGAAGCGTTGTGGATTCTTTCTCCTAACGCAGCTGCGCTCTGAGGTTTAGAGTCCTGCTTCGCAGCCAGACGTGCTGCCTGACGTGCCTGACGCTCTGCCTTGGCCTGGTCGCCACGACGGCGCTGCTCTGATTGCGTATGCACCTTCTTGCCCTTTGGAGCAAGGGTCATGATGATATTACGACCCTCCTGCTTTGGGGAAGATTCAATGCTGCCAAGATCAGAAATCTCATCGGCAAGACGGCGTAACAACTCGACACCGCCGATAGGGCGGGACTGCTCGCGTCCGCGAAGCATAATGGTGACTTTAACCTTGTCACCACCCTGAAGAAAGCGGCTTACATGCCCTTTCTTGACCTCGAAATCATGGCTGTCAATCTTGAGGCGGAAACGGATTTCCTTGACCTCAGCAGTGCTTTGATTACGACGGGCCTCTCGGGCCTTAATCTTCTCGGTGTACTTGAATTTGCCGTAATCGATGAGCTTGGTCACCGGTGGTTTGGCGTTCGGCGCCACCTCGACCAAATCGAGATTCGCCTCCCGTGCCAGATTGAGCGCGACCGAGGTTGCAATAACCCCCACCTGTTCGCCATTTGGTCCGATCAGGCGTACTTGGGGTACTCGAATCTCGTCGTTGATCCGTGGTTCGTCGCTAATGATGACTCCTTCGCTTACTACTATTCGTGGAGCCTCGTCTAGATACTTGCATATATCGTTGGATTCAGTGCATAGCCGATTGCACGCCAGAATAGACATCACATAGATGCCACTATTCACAGCAGCAATTCATAACGTAGCGTTATAACACGCTACAACAGGCTTATGCCTTGAACCCGAAGCCATGCAAGGCTTCCAGGTGGGAAGTTCCGCTTTCTTGATTGCTCAAGCCTTGTAGATAATACCACATACCTTCGAATGTTGTAACCACAGCACAAATTCAGTGCTGTAATACTTTTCTACGAAACTTGGCAGTTGCCTAATCCAAGTCTGAGAGATATGCTCCATAACCTTCTTGCTCCATCTCATCCTTGGGCACGAAACGCAACGATGCTGAGTTCATGCAATAACGTAGACCGCCGCGCTCCGCTGGACCATCGTCAAAAACATGGCCAAGATGAATCTGAGTTTCCGCAGTGCGGATCTCAGTGCGGGGCCGACCAGGAATTGTATGGTCGCTATGCTCAGTCACTACATCCGGCGAAATGGTCTTGGAGAAAGCAGGCCAGCCGCAACCCGAATCGAATTTATCTTTCGAAAGAAACAATGGCTTGCCGCTGACCACATCTACATAAATTCCCGCTTCGAAGGTGTTGTCATAAGCGTTGGTAAATGGCATTTCAGTTGCTGCATGCTGTGTAACTTCATACTGTTCGCGGTTAAGCTGCCATATCTGTTCGATGTACCGCTGACGATTAGCTACATTCTGAATCTTCGCTATCGAAATGTGACAGTAACCGCCAGGATTGTTGTTCAGATAATCTTGATGGTAGCTTTCTGCTGGATAAAAATTGCGTAACGGCTCAGCCTCAACGGCGGGGGTCTTCCCCTCTCTCTGAGCCAATTCATCAAGAGCCTGACGAAATACATGCTCTTGCTCGGTCTGCATATGTGCCGGCCAATACAAGCCTGATCGATACTGCCTACCTACGTCGTTACCTTGTTGGTTAATCGCGAAAGGATCAATGACATCGAGGAACAGTAGCACCAAGGTGCGCAAACTTACTCGTTCAGGGTCAAACTCAACTTCAACCGCTTCAACAGCATCTGTGCCCCCATCACAAACCTCTTCATAGCTTGGATTTGGCTTATGAGACTGGGCATAGCCCACCACGGTGTTCAACACACCATCAACACCCTGAAGGTAACGTTCCATACCCCAGAAACATCCTCCAGCAACAACCGTTTTTCCGCTCTTCGAAACTACATCCATCGACACTGTATTCATGGCACCAGTATCCGCCGAAGAAGGTGCGCATCCAAGCTTCTCCACTCTTGGCGCAACGCTTGCATGGTGCACTTAGCGACAAGACATGTCGCCTTGAGCTACTGAAAGTCACTACTGCATCTGCATGAGGCCTGAGATACCTTGAGTGCGAAGCACTTCCTTATAAGGCCCCGCTTGCTGAGCAATCAGTTCATCGATAGCCCTCATGCCTAGTAGCTCTACTGGTGCTTTATCATCAGTAAGTACCAGTGAATCATTACCAACATTTCCTCTATCGACCGTCACAAACCGCGAAGCCACCTCACCCATATAACTGGTGAGTGCAGTATCGCCGGTAAGGTCTTCAGTACGTTGTTGCAACGCTGAAGCCTGAGAGGCTTGCTGCATCGTAGCATCAGCGGCGACTTTCTTCGAGGAAGTCTTGTGCTCTGCACTTGGTGCCTTGGCAAACAGCTCCCTATTCGTTGTGCCTGGAACATCGGCCATCACCACCGATTCGAGATTTGTTCCTTCGTTGAACACACTGGAAATGGTGGCCTGCAATGCTTGATTAATCGATCCCTCTCCATCAGAAATCATATTCATGTTCACCACCATCACTCCCCCTGGATTCAAATGTTGGCGAACCGATGTGAAAAATTCACTGGATGACATTTGGAAGGGAATGGTGATGTCTTGATAGGCATCAACCATGATTACATCGAATCGTTGTTTGCTGCCCTCTAACCAGGCACGACCATCGTAAGTACTTACTGGAATGTCGGAGGGCTCATCAAAGTATCTTCCGGCTAGATTCGTGATGGATTGGTCAATTTCCACACCTTGGATGCTCATATCTGGGTAGTATTCGCGTAATTGCCGAGCGTATGTGCCCGTTCCCATACCGAGAATTAAGGCTGAATCAGCTTTATCAGCAAGTGCAGGAGCCGCGAGCGCAGTGTCGTAATACAGACCAGTGAGCCCGCCCTCCTTCATAGTCACCGACTGCACGCCAAAGAGCACATTGGTCGAAAGGATAGTCCGATCTGCCAAAGTCTTGACCTGTAAATAGTTGTAAATCGATTCGCCTTCGTAAGTTAGTTTGCCTTCCCAGAAGGCAAAACCGGTCAGCGGGGAAAGCACTGCGGATACGACGAATATCACGATGCTGACGGCGCTGGCAACACGTTGCACCTTTGCTGCTGCGAAATAAATGATAGGGAGTGCCAGCAGAAGCCCTGAGAAAATGAGGAAAGTCACGAAGGTTCCCGCTGCCGGAATAGTAACGAAAGTCGGCAGAAAAGTGCCAAGAATGGAACCGACTGTATTGCACGCACCGAGTCTGCCAACGATTGTCGCATTATCTTCCAAGGAATCTGTAGTGAATTTGACCAATCCTGGAGTAACTGTTCCCAGCAAAAACAGCGGCGGGACGAAAATAATCATGCAACTAACGAATGCAGCAATCACTAAGAAATTCGTTGAAACAGTAATAATAAGTAACCCTGATATAAGAATGATGATGTACTTGCCCACCAGAGGAATCAACGCAATCCAGACGGCCGCAATCAGAATGCGCATATATAGGCGATCCGGATTAGGATCTTTGTCGGCTCGACGCCCTCCCCACATATTTCCCAAGGCCAAGGCAATCATAATGGTGCCAATAATGATGGTCCAGACAATTTGAGAGCTCGAAAAATATGGTGCGAGTAAGCGTGATGCTCCTAGTTCGGCCGCCATCACCGCCATTCCCGAGAAAAATTCCGTGATGTATAAGAATGTTTTTGACCGCAAAATCGGTCTGACGGACGTTGTCTTCTGCATGCAGCCCCCATGGTCACGGTATGCTCTCTCTTCACAAACGATACAGGCTGTGTGTCACTACGCCCTAAGATTGAGTTTCAGATAACACCTGACAACATTCTTGACAACGCGTGGTTCTTCTACAACATATGGAACGGAGCTCGATGAACACCACAAAGCATGGCATCATCTTCGGAGCCGGTGAGTATTTCGATACACAGCCGGATACCATTGCGGGAGCACTCGTTATCGCAGCAGACGGTGGTTACGATGCTGCTATGTCGTTTGGATTCACTCCTGATGCCATCATCGGAGACTTTGATTCTCTGGAGGGCGATATCCCTGACAGTGGGCACACCGTGCGACTTCATCCTGAAAAAGATGACACCGATATGCTGTCAGCATTCAAAATCGGATGGCAGCAGGGGGCTCGGATATTCGATGTTTACGGCGGACTCGGAGGCCGTCTCGACCATACAATCGGTAACTTGCAACTCCTCTCGGACATCGCGCAGCACGGGGGTATCGCGTTCTTGCATGGCGCAGACACTATCGTGACAGCAATCAGCAACGCAAAGCTAAGTTTCCCTGCAAATAAGGTTGAGGCGCGCAGAATGGTATCCGTTTTTTCTCATTCAGATTCTTCATACGATGTGACAGAAATAGGGCTGAAATATGAGCTCGACCACGTGCGGCTGCGCAACGACCATCCTCTTGGCATTAGCAATGAATTCAGAGTGAACACACCCGCCACGGTTTCCGTTGGCAAGGGCACACTCATCATCACCTTCCCCAGCGAGGCTCCGCCCCCCGAGTGGACGGGCAATATTACCCCCACCGCAACTCTCGGCCCCATAGATGACCACATTTCCTCACTACTGGCCTGAACTACTGGCCGGATTTGAGATAACTGCGATAAAAGTTGGTTTCAGAAGCACTTTTTTCAGGATATATCTCCACTTTTATCGCAGTTATCTTCGTGATGGACTTTACTGGAGGGTATGAGTATGGTTTCAGAAGAACAGCACGCTGAGGCGTTGTTTGTGTGTTACACCAAGTGTTCAACGTGTGCGAAGGCACGTAAGTGGCTCAACGAACATCACATCAACTTCCATGAGCGAGACATCAAAACCGACAACCCAACAGCAGAGGAATTGACCTTATGGCATAACCTCAGCGGTATGCCAATCCGGAGATTGTTTAACACCTCTGGTCAGTTGTACCGGCAGCTCAATATGAAAGACCGGCTACCGTCGATGAGCACCGAAGAGGCAGTAGCAATACTCTCCACAGACGGCATGTTAGTTAAGCGTCCCATTCTCGTCCAAGGCCAGCAAGTGCTAGTCGGATTTAACGAAGAAGCATGGTCAGGAGCTTTGCTCTAAGTACAGGCGGCGCATTAGAGTTGTCCTTGTTATAAAAGTTGACCACGGCACCTTGCGTTTCATGCATAAGCGCCATGGCCTAATCCCTGAGGGAGATATACATGACAGTAAAGATTGGCATCAACGGCTTCGGTCGTATTGGTCGTCTCGCATTCCGTCGTATCTTCGAGCTGCAGCATCGCGGCGGCGAGGCCGGTGACATCGAGGTCGCAGCAATCAACGATCTGACCACGCCTTCGATGCTGGCATACCTGCTGAAGTACGATAGCACCCACGGCACCTTCAAGCATGATGACGGCACTCCAGTCGAGGTAACCTCAACTGATACCTCAATCGTTGTAGACGGCAAGGAATACACGGTATACGCCGAGCGCGATGCCTCCAATATTCCTTGGGTTAAGAACGACGGCGTTGAGTTTGTGCTCGAATGCACCGGCTTCTACACCTCCGCAGCCAAGTCCCAGGCTCACTTGGATGCAGGCGCCAAGAAGGTTCTTATCTCCGCTCCTGCAAAGGACGACGTTCCTACCGTTGTTTATGGTGTGAACCACGAGATTTTGAAGGCTTCGGATTCTATTGTTTCCGCTGGATCCTGCACCACCAATTCACTGGCCGCTATGGTCAAGCTGCTTGACGACAAGTTTGGCGTCAAGGTTGGCTTCATGACCACCATCCACGCTTACACCGGCACCCAGATGATTCTGGACGGCCCTCGTGGAAGCAAGCCACGCGCCAACCGTGCAGCCGCAATCAACACCATCGAACACTCCACCGGTGCCGCCAAGGCCATCGGCAAGGTTGTTCCTTCTGTTGACGGCAAGCTGCAGGGCCACGCACAGCGCGTTGCCATCCCTGACGGCTCAGTCACCGAGCTGACCACCATCCTGGGCAAGAAGGTCACCGTTGACGAAATCAACGACACCTTCAAGGCCGCCTTCTCCGATACCGATTACTTCGGTTACAACGGTGATGGCATCGTGACCTCTGATATCGTCGGCGACACCCACGGTGGCGTTTTCGATCCAACCCAGACCGATGTTAATGATGCAGATGGCGAACAGCTCGTCCGCACCGTTTCCTTCTACGATAACGAGTATGGATTCACTTCAAACATGATTCGTACCCTGCTCTACTTCGCTGAGATCTCTGAGTGAACTAGCACCATCGTATAAGCGAAGAGCCCGCCGGAGTTACTCTGGCGGGCTCTTTGTTATCCCTATGGCGTAGCATCGCCACACCACCTAGAACATAGCTACAACTAACATCAACAAACGGAGAAGGTCTAACAAGGATGGGCAAAAGTTCTAAGAAATCACGGCAACACAACAGCTCAGCTTCCACACCAGCTACCGTGATGCTCGAACAAGCGGGCATCCCATTCAACGTGTATGAATACGAGCATTCGTCTGACCATATGGACAATGGCTATGGGCTGGAAGCTGTTGAGAAGCTGGGCAAGGATGCTCAACAAATCTTCAAAACCCTTATGGCAGATTCAGGAGATCAACGTGTGATTGGTATCGTTCCAGTTACTGGGCACCTCGATTTGAAAGCTCTCGCTGCGAGTGTGGGAGTTAAGAAACTTTCAATGGCCAATCCCAAAATTGCTCAACGTGAAAGTGGCTACGTCCTTGGCGGCATCTCACCATTAGGTCAACGCAGTAACCACACCACAGTGCTAGATGACAGTGCTTTGCAGTTCGACGAGATTCTTGTCTCTGGCGGTAAGCGCGGATTCGATATTGGTATCAATCCACACGCATTATTGGATGTGCTCAAAGCAACTCATGCACCTATCGCCACCTGGTGAATTCACACGGTGTGGATTAGCACAGCATAAATTAGCACAACGCGAATAGTAGGTGTGATTTAGCACGTATATAGTGCTATTCGCACCGCGCTGTCGACTCAGCATCATTCGTGCATCTTTGATGGATGCGCCCCTGCTGGAATCAACGTAGCGGCGCAGGAAGTGCAAACTGTGTATGTTGTTCTGCTGCGCCAATCACCTCAACCGTATGAAATTCATAGTTTTCTAAAACCTTGATCACTTCCTGTATCAGGCTCTCTGGCGCTGAAGCACCTGACGATAAACCAATAATTTGAGCATCTCTCAACCACTCCTGCTGAAGTTCTTGGGCACGATCAATACGATGCGCACGACGATGTATACCGTCCATCTTGCTATCGAACACATCTTGAGCGACCTTCAACAGCTGACGAGTATTCGATGAATGATCCGACCCGATAACTATCACCGCATCAGAGGCCTCGGCCAATTGCTTGACTGCAAACTGTCTGTCTTGAGTTGCATAGCAGATATCGGCACTCGGAGGCATTTCTACTGCCGGAAAGCGCTTACGAAGGTGTCGTTGTAACTCTGCTGTCTCATCGACACTCAATGTAGTTTGCGTTAAGCACACCAGCTTGGTGCCTGGGCTAACATGCAAGGCATCCACATCCTCAATGCTCTCTACTAGATGAATACGATCAGGAGCTTCACCTACAACCCCAATGGCTTCATCATGACCCTGCTGCGCGATGTACACAATGTGATAGCCCAATTTTGCATAACGCAATACTTCACGGTGAACCTTGCTCACTAAGGGGCATGTGGCATCCACAACATATAGCTGCCTTGCTAAAGCTTCTCGTCGCACTTCTGGCGACACACCATGCGCAGAAAACACCACAGGGATAGCCGCCTCAGCAGCTGCTTGGGGAATGTCTTGTAATGCTTCAACAAAGACCACACCCTGCTGCTCAAAGTGCTCTACCACGTGTCGGTTGTGCACAATCTCTCGCCTTACATACACAGGTGGAAGTTCTTTAGGGTTGGTTTGCTGTTCAGTCCTTGCTGAATTGTCGAGAATCATCTGGACACTACGAACCGCTCGGTCTACGCCAGCACAAAACCCGCGCGGTTGAGCAATAAGAATTTTTTTGGCACTGTGATGATTACGATGCTCTATCGCTTCACTTGTATGCATGGTTCTCGCTATCTTCTTTGCACAATGACTTCTTCGTGGAGTTCTGTTCACTGACTAGCACATATGCACTAGCAGTAATCAGTATCGTAAAGTTATTACGCCATTTGCAACAGCAGCGAAGGCTCATCTGCACTGATACGACATGACATTGCTGATTCATGATTTGAGTTTGCGCCGTGGATTGCGTGAGACAGGCACATGCCACTACAGTAAGTTAACGATAACATTCGCCGTCAATGCAGAGGGCACACATGAGTCAACAAGCCAACACCATCATCCGACCAACACCTTCAAACACACCTCGGACTGGTCAACAATATTCAATACATTTCGGCGACTATAGCGCTGTGATCACTCAACTCGGAGCCATACTGAGACGTTTCGACTACCAGAGCAAAGAGGTCATTGTGCCATTCGGAGAGAATGATACGATCCCTTGCTGCAACGGCTATGCACTTGTCCCATATCCGAATCGAGTGGAAGATGGGGAATACTCTTTCGAAGGTGTCACTTACCAAATGCCCATTGATGAAGTGGACCGACAGACTGCCATACACGGTTTCGGGTACCGATACATGTGGAATTTAGAAACCTTAACAGAATCTAGTGTGTCATTGAGTTGGCGAAGTCCAAATCTTACCAGCTACCCTTTTGATATCATCGTGACCGTACTGTATGAACTGAATGCCGATGGACTAACCATGAGCACTGTCGCTTACAACAACGGATCCATTCGAGCACCGTGGGCGTTTGGCATTCACCCTTGGCTCTCTAACGGTGGCAATGGAGAAAACGGTATTGAAATTGAAGCCGACAACGCCAAATGCAGATTGAATCTGCCCTGCAATATTCATGTGACTGTAAATCCTGATCGTCTACTACCCACAGGCGAAGAATCTGTTGCCAATACCCAGTATGATTTGCGCGACAACCCAACTCTTGCAGGTCGTTCTTTTGACGACGCGTGGACTGGTGTGCAACGTGACGAGGAAGGCAACACCACAGCAGTTTTCACTCGACCAGATGGGCTACAAGTCTCGTTGAGGGGAGATAACACAATACATGCCTGGCAAGTTTGTACAGCAACAGGATTCCCCGAAGGGCAACATCCTGCCGGAGTGGCTGTGGAACCGATGACTGCATATGCTAACGCCTTGCGCACGGGTAAGGACCTAGTGGTTATTGAACCGGATGCCTGTTATCAAACAACAATTCACTATCATGCAGAACAACTCAATAACGATTAAGCATTAATCAGTTCGGCGAGGGGTTCAGAGTTGTGTCAGTCCTGTCGATGTGAGATAATCCATCAGGTTTATTCGTCATAAGCAAAGGAGTCCATCATGGGCATGCGTGGACGTAAGCGCAAAGATCGTCGCAAGAAGGCCGCTAACCACGGCAAAAGGCCAAACGCCTGAGATTGCGAGCTATCCGTCAACCAGCGGATTCAGGGAATTGAATCGTTAAGTGGTTCATCACCCCACCAACTAGTCGAAGTATATTCGGCATATAGTTGGTGGGGTTTCCTGTTTTCAACAGGCCGTCACACTGCTTGCGCCAACCAGTCCCGCTGCACTATCCAGATCAATCACTGCCTAGATCAATCGCTGCAAAGTAGTGAGGCCAAGTCAATTACCGAGATACATCCTCACGACCGTCACCGAATTCGTCGATTTGTGAATCGGCACTGACATCAGACATCATATTGCGAAGACGCTGGACGAGACATTCAGGTGCTTGTTCAGGTCTTAAGTAGTTACGAATCATGTTGATAAGAGCCTTCTCGCGCTCATCACAACAGGTGTCGGGGTCAAAGCTTTCTGCAATCTCGATATGTGCCACTTCAACTCTACTTTGAGCATTACCCGTTTGTGTCACGGAGATATGGCTATATCGTTCGACGTGATTACTCATGTCTAACCCTTTCTCCCGTCAATAGCTTCGAAGTCTTCTGCAGGTCCTTCTACTCCTCGAGTAGAAGGACCTGCAGCCTGCTGAGATCTGTTTTCGCTAGTAGACAGACCTCGCGCAATCTTTGCTTTCGCGACTTCATTGCTGTGTTGCTCTCCATTATGGACTGCAGCATCCACTGACTTCGCGGATGGTGAAACCTGAAGCGTACCAGAGTCTGCCGCTCTACCTACCGTGCGCTGTTCACCATATCCACGATCCTTCGCGTAGCTTGCCAACTCCTCTTTGAGCTGAGCGCGAGCACGATTGAGCCGACTCATCACTGTACCGATTTTGATTCCCTGTTCATCAGCTACTTGTTGGTAACTTTTCCCATCTATGGCTGCATCAATAAACACCTGACGGCGTTCAGGAGACAATGTATCTAAGGCTGCCATGATTTCTTCTGGCGCAAAAGCTTCAAGATATTCCTGTTCAGCGGATTTTAACCCCTCCGAAGAATGCCCTGAAGCAGAATAGATATCCCAGTCGTCATACTCCCCTGTTGAATCATTAGCACGTTGAGGACGACGCTTTGCCTTATGGTATTGATTGAAAAATGCGTTACGTTGGATGGTTGTCATCCAAGCTTCGAAGTTGCTACCGGGTTCGAATCTGTCAAAAGCCTTGAAGCCCCGCTCAAAAGTATCTTGTACTAGATCCTGGGCATCGTCTGGATCGTTGGTCAGCTTCATTGCTTGACGATATAAAGCATTCACAGCAGGCATGGCTAACGCCTCAAAGCGTCTACGTTTCTCCTCGAATTTCTGCTGATTTGCCACATCCACCATTGTGCCATTACTCGAAGCTAATAGCCGAGGCGGAGTGTTCAGAAAGTATTTATCGACCTAACAATCCTGTTCTTGGCATATTGAAGCCGACACACATGTATAAGCGCGCAGCTTGAACGACGCTAAAACTATTAGTCGAGTTTTGTCGATTTGCAGTCGGACAATGGGCTCATGACTGATACACCTCAACTTTTGGATCACATCGAAGCCACCGAATCACAACTTGCCACTACCCGTCTAGCAGACTCATGGCTATTAGGTTTCGACACTGAAACCACTGGTGCAACACCAGGTAATGATGCCATTGTGTCCGCAACACTAGTACTTCGCAACCCGCAAAGCGGCCATGCTGAAGATCTAGTTGGAGAATGGCTTATCAATCCTCATCGTCATATCAGCGCGGGCGCTAGCAGAGTCAACGGATTCACCGATAGTTTCGTCGAAGAACACGGCAGCGAGCCAACATCTGCTCTTGAGGAGATTAGTGCAGTCATTATCGCTGCCCAGAAACGCAACATCCCCCTTCTGGCATACAATGCCCCTTTCGATGTCAAAATGTTGCAGGGTGATTTACGCCGTTGGCAGTGCTCCCCTGAAATAACCGATGCATTCGATGATTCAACATTGCTCATCGTGGATCCTCTGGTTATTGATCGAGCAGTATCACGGCGTTCCGGTAAGCGCACTCTGAGCTTTACCACCGAATATTACGGTGTGGAACCATACGGAGATTTTCACGACGCAACTGCAGATACCATAGCGGCGGTTGATTTAGTAAAGCCCATATCGACCTTGTATCCGCAAGTAGGCAATCTTGAGTTAAGCGAACTTATGGATTGGCAACGCCAGGCGCATCGCGTATGGAAAGAGTCCTTTAACCGCTGGCTTGAATCCAAAGGTCGCAGACCGATACACGAAAATTGGTTTGAGTAAGCGATTGCCTAGATGCAAGTAGTACTAGTAACAATAGCGTTCAAGAAGAAGGCGCTGGTTTTGAGTAGAAGTCACAGTAGAGTTAATGCCCATGCCACACTCGCTTATAATGTAAGCGCGTTGCTCAGCGAACACTATGATTCGCAACAGCAAACATTGAACCGAAACAATTTGCAGGGGGCTTTACATTGCTAACCATCCACGAAATCACTGACGCTTCGCAATTCAATGAGCTGGTGGATGCAGCGCACGGGCACCCGATGCAGAAGTGGCAATGGGGAGAATTGAAAGCTGCCACCGGTCCTTGGACTGCACATCGTGTAGCGGTACAATCCGGAACCGAAACTGTGGGTTGCGCCCAAATTCTGGTGCGTAAACTGCCTTGGCCTTTTAATAGCATCTGCTATGCACCTCGTGGGCCGGTTGTTTCGAACAGTGAACTCTATGCCGAAGTATCAGACGCTATCGCCGATTGGTGTCGTGACTGCTTCCACCCCGTTTCTTTGAAGATTGATCCTCCGACCACATCAATCTCATTGTCGCAGGATTGGGCAGAAGGCGATCACGTCTTAATGGCAACAACTGCTATCGTGAACCTTGAGCCCGATGAAGAGGCGATTATGAAGTCCCTTCATTCACGAAATGCGCGTAACTACATCCGTCGGGGTGCCAAAGTTGGTATCGAAGTTGCTCCAGGAACCCGAGAAGACGTTGATACGGTAATCAGCATTTACCATGAAACAGCTGACCGCGACGGATTCCCACTACACCCTGATGAGTATTACCGTCAGGCTTTTGAACTTCTCGGCGAGGTTGGTCAACTTATCGTCGCAAAATATGAAGGTGAAATCGTTTCCTTCATGTGGAATGTAACCAGTAGCTGGGGTGCCTCGGAGCTCTGGGCAGGCGCGAACGCAACAGGACGTAAAATGCGCGCTAATTATCCGCTCAAATGGGGCGCAATGAAAGCAGCAAAAGCTGTTGGAGCACAGCGCTACGATATGAATGGCCTCTTGAATGACGGCATCAGTGAATTTAAGAAATCCTTCCAGAATGAGCCAACTATCTGGGCTGGCACCTATGAGAAGCCACTGAGCGCTCTATACCATCCTTGGGAGAAGTCACTAGCCATTTTCAAGGCAATCCGCCGTCGTAAAAATGCACCTCGTCAGAAGCAAACCAACAACTAGACAGATTCCTTATCTTTTGGCGATGTTGCCTCACTAAGAGATAGATAAGTGCACCATAAGTACAGCTAATCAGGACGTTTTTCCTCATGTAGCTACACTTATGGTGCACTTATCTATGCTGAGTTCCTCTTTATCCTTGCTCGGCGATGATTCGGGACACAGCAGCCGCCTGCTCTGCACTGAGATCTGTGGGCAAACTGATGGCACCTGATACAAGTTCATCTGTGATTCGTAGCTTCGAGCGATCATGAGGAACCTGATAGGTATCAGGATTCTCAACACCAGGGAAGAGCTCAGGACGGTACCAACGCTCTGCGTAGACTCCTGCCGCTCTAATAGCTGAGATAATTCGCTCAGCCTGGGCAGTTGAGGCTGCGAAGACAGGAAAGCGTAACAAGGGCTGGGGATCACCTGACATCACTTGTGCTGGTACTTGCACAACGTGCGATGTATTCAGAGATGCTCTCAACAGTTCCACAATCGAAGATCGCTTGGACTCATTACCGTCAAGAGAGCGCAGAGACCGCAGCATCGACGTTTCCATCCACGAGGATGGAGCCATGGGCGTGTAAGCAAGCCCACCGCGTTGCTCAACTTTGGCAATAGGCGGTTCATAGAGGCCTACGCGTGTAAGCCATGAACGCCCCTTATATCCCAAAGTTCCTGGGAGACGTCCTAGCACTCTATTTTCGTTGATGTACATTCTCGTCACAACATCTATTCTCTTGCCTGGCCTTGGTATATTAGCTAGGCGAGAGCGCAACAGACGGTCATACTCGGGTGCAGTTTTCGCCAGATGAGGATTTACCCAAATTGCACCGCCGAAGCGGGTTGGCAAAATCTTTTCCACACCAAATGAGTGCACTGATATGTCAGCCAAAGGTTGTCCCTGCACATCACGCGCCATCCGCGTGATGCAGTGCGCGCTGTCCTCAACAAGCAGCGTATGCGTCTGCTTTCTGACCAGTTCTGCAAGCATCCTTGAAGATGACTCATCCACCAGCCCAAAGGTATGTTGCATCATCACAGCATGCGTATCAGAGTTAAGCGGCATAGTTTGAGGATTAAGCATTATTGTCTCGCGCTGGATATCACCGTACATAGGGATCAACCCCGCTGCCACAATAGGATCGACTGCTGTACAGCAGGTATAGAGCTGTGTAGTCACACTCCCCTGCCCATAAATATCACGGAGAGCATCACATACCAGTTTCATGCCATATCGAGCTTTAAACACGAGAAACCAGTCCTCAGCATTGGTTTTCGTACGTCTGGCTAGTTCCTGGTTGAGCTCATTGGCACCGCGAGAAAGCTTGGCATCCGAGCTTGTGTCCATTTCTGCTCCTCTAAACTTCATCATCACTATCTCAGCTCAATCTATCGCCTTTAAGAAATATCTCGCCCCTGCGGAGCAGACATGGACTTCCTTCTTTGCATACTCTGCACACAGGGGTTAAGAAGCAGACAATACCAGAATGTAAAATAACACTGAAAATGTTGGGGAAACTATGGCTACGGATCGGATGGATATGACGCTTACGTTGGAATCGGCGGTAACTCTGCTCAACCAACACCACATGCTCAGAGAAGTTATTAGCGGTGAGGTGTGGACGACTGATTCAGCAAAACTCCCCCAACGGAGTTTCACGAATATCTCATATGACACGCGAGAAGTTACTCCTGACACGCTGCTGTTTTGTAAAGGACGCTTTTCACCCAAGTATCTCGAATCGACGAATAACCTGGGGTTGAGCTGCTATGTAGCGCAAGAAGACTTTTCTCAGTACACTTCAGCAACAGGGATTATTGTCAAGAATGCAACCCAAGCTATGTCTCTACTTTCGGCCGCATACTTTGACTTCCCGCAAGAGCAACTCACCGTTATTGGTATTACTGGTACCAAAGGTAAAACAACCACGGCATATTTCACTCAAGCGATTCTGAATGCCCACTCCCACGGGAAAACCGCTTTGTTGTCATCAGTAGACAATTGTTTAGACGGCGTGCACTATGCGGAATCTGATTTGACCACACCGGAATCGATGGATCTCTTCCGTATGATGCATCAGGCAGTTGCCAACGGCATGCGGTACTTAGTGATGGAAGTCTCTTCGCAGGCATACAAAGTTGATAGAGTCTATGGCTTGCACTTTGATATCGGCGCATTCTTGAATATCTCCCCCGACCATATCAGCAGCATTGAGCACCCAACTTTTGAAGATTATCTCTACTGCAAACGTCAAATTATCGCCAATTCATCACGAATGGTTATTGGCGCTGACAGTCAGCATTTTTCACTGCTCAAGGATGATGCAGCGAATGATGGTATTCCAGTGAGCACATTTGCGCTTCGTTCCTCAAACGCTGATCGACAGGCTGCAGATGTAGTCGCAATAAGCAGCGAAGATATTCGCCCCGCATTCGACCTTGTCGCCAATGGAGAGAGTGTTGGAACGTTCACATTATCTATCGAGGGTGATTTTAACGAAGCTAATGCTGCTGCAGCCGTAGCCATTGTGAGGTCTATAGGTGTTCCGATAGAAGAATCCTCTCTGCAAGCGATGGAAAAGATTCGTATATCTGGGCGAATGGAACGCTTCATCAGCAACGATGGGACCATCGCATACGTGGATTATGCGCATAACTATGCCAGTATTAAAGCATTAGTTGACTTTGTATATCAACGATATGGTCAACACCATCCAAGAATTACCTTAGTTACAGGGTCTGCTGGCAACAAGGCTATAGACCGACGCGAAGGTATCGTCAAAGCAGCGCAAGACCGCATAGCCAGATTTATTTTCACGACCGAAGACACTGATACCGAGACAAATGAAGAGATTTGCGCGCAGCTGATGAGCTATGTGACAAACCCAAGCGTGGAAGCTGGAGTAATACTCGACCGCACTAGTGCCATTGAGGAAGCATATCGCGATGCACAGGCACACTCTGATCGTTTGAACATTCTTCTCATAACTGGAAAAGGCGAGGAACGCTGGATCAAAGAGATGAATCATCATGTGCCATTTGAGGGCGATAACAACATTGTTGCCCGAATGTTCAAGGAAGAAAGCAAATGAGCGATTTCGAAGCAATACTACTGGGCAGTGAAACAGGTGCATACGCTATGGCACGCGCTTTCCATAGCGAATACGGCATCACATCACATGTTTATGGACGTTTACAACTATCGGTTTCGAAATTCAGCACGATTATGGATACGCACTTCTATCCTGATTTGACTGAGCCTGAATCATTTAGAGCACACATGGTCAAAGCTGGCCAGGATTTGCGCCTGCAATACCCAAATGCCACGTTGTTATTAATACCCTGCGGTGACGATTACAGTGCGCTCTTGAGTCGTTATCGAGATGAACTGAGCCAGTATTTTACTTTTACCAGTGTAAATGATGAATTGCACACTGCTCTGAGTTACAAAAGCAGTTTCTACGAGTTCTGCGAGCGCTATCAGCTACCCCATCCCGCAACAGTGGTATTGAATCCACAGGGTTATCGTGAGGGTCGTCATACGCATCTACCTTTCGGCTTCCCTGTGGCGCTTAAACCTGCTGATAGCGTTGAATATCTTTCGATTGATTTCCCCGGCCGCAAAAAAGCTTATACGCTCAACAGCCAAGAGGAACTCAATGCGACTGTCAAATTGATTGTTGATGCTGGTTACTCCTCAGATCTTATTATCCAGGATTTTATTCCTGGAGGCGATGGCAATATGCGAGTGCTTAACGCCTATGTCGATAAGCACCATCAGGTTCGCATGATGTTCCTCGGCCAGATTCTTCTTGCAGATCCCACGCCAGAAGCCATTGGCAATTATGCAGCTATCATCCCTGATTTCAACGAAGCTCTATGCTTACGAATCAAGGAATTCCTTGAAGATATTAATTATGAGGGCGTTGCTAATTTCGACTTGAAATTTGATCCTCGTGATGGTGAATACAAATTATTCGAAATTAATCTTCGTCAGGGACGCACCAACTTCTTTGTCTCTCTCAATGGTTTCAATCTAGCGCGCTACTTTGTGGATGATTTGGTTTATGACAAGCCTTTCGACGGTAACACACTGATTGGCAAAGGCTCCAAGATGTTGCTTGACGTCCCACCATCAGTGCTTAAACGCTACGCAGAACCAAGCGATGCACTACAGCAAGGTTTGACGATGATACAGCAACATCAATACTCGTGGACCCTGCGTTATCACAAGGATTTATCGTTAAAACGTAGGCTTTTACTCTGGCGACTGGCTCGACTGACAAGCAAGAACTATGCTCAGTACGAGCACTGAGCTCCCGTGTGCTGAATAATAGCTCAGCTAATAATCAGCACACTGGATGTTGCAGAGAGTCAAGCTAAAGGGGATGTGATGCGCAATTTTTTCGCCATTCTAGGCGGTATGGGAACGTTGGCTACCGAAAGCTACGTGCGTTTGGTTGATAAAGCCACTCATGCGCATCAGGATCAGGAATTTTTGGATTACGTGGTATTCAATAATGCCAGTGTGCCTGACCGCACCCAATTTATCCTTGGCCAGAGTACCGAAGACCCTTTCCCCTTCATCGCTGATGATGTGAAAAAAGCAACAGCAATAGGTGCGTCATTTATCACGTTGCCATGCAACACCGCTCATCACTTTTTCGATAGACTTCAGGCGCTCACGCCAGTTCCTATTATGCATATGCCTAAAGAAGCTGTTGCAGAACTGATTAAGCGCTACCCCGTCGAATCTCATCCGCGCGTTGGCTTCATGGGCACAGAAGGTAGTCTCAACTCGGGTATTTACCGCGAGGGTGTGGAAGCGGCGGGCTATACCTTTGAAGAGCCTGGCGAAACCTTGCAGAAGGAAATCAGTTATCTTATCTATCACGATGTCAAAGACACTGGTGTACTCGAACGCGAGCGCTATGAGGCAGTGCTCAATGCAATGCTCACGCAGCATCATTGTGATGTGGTTATTTTAGGGTGCACGGAACTATCAGTGTTCAATGAGGCCTTCCCCATGCCGGATTTGCCTATTATCGATGCACAAGAAATTCTTGCGCTCAACACCGTCTCCCGTGCAAAAGTACTCAGGAACCCAGAAGCTCAGGAACGATCCAACTTCTGAGATACCACAGCAGTAACGCCGTCTGAACGCATGGTAATGCCATAGAGTGCATCAGCAATACTCATGGTTCGCTGCTGATGTGTAATCACTATGAGCTGTGCGTGAGATCTTAAATCATTCAAGGCATTGAGCAAACGCGTGAGATTGACATCGTCTAAGGCTGCTTCGACTTCGTCCATCACATAGAACGGGCTGGGTCGTGCGGTAAAAATAGCAAATAACAGCGCTAATGCAGTCAAGGATCGTTCACCGCCAGACAATAGAGTTAGCTGTTTAACACGTTTGCCTGCAGGACTGGCTTCCACAATAACGCCTGTGTGCAAGAGATCATCCGGATTCTCCAAGCGAAGTCTTCCAGTTCCCCCAGGGAAGAGGGTATTGAATACGGAAGCAAAAGCCTGTGCTGTATCGTCAAAAGCTTGTTTGAACACGTCTATCATTGTCGTATCAAGATCCTTGACCAAAGCCAACAAATCTTCACGAGATGTCGCTACATCGTTGCGCTGTTCATTAAGATACTGGTTACGAGTCTGCAAAGCATCATACTCTTCAGTAGCAAGAGGATTAACTTTCCCTAATGCTTGTAGGTCCCGTTTGGCTTTTTCTAAACGTTTAAGCTGTTCCTGTCTGTTATAAGGAACAGTTTGATACCGTCCGTTATCCGTATCTTCTTGGTCTGACTCTGGCTCTGACTCCGACTCGTGCAGCGTTAGCGCCTTCCCACTGTCATCTAACACTGGTACTGGCTGATCGGGACCGTATGTGTCAATCAACTCAGGGATGCCAATACCAAGCCCATCTGAGAGTTGCTGAACCAGCTGACCAAGCTGTGTAGCTAAGCGTTCTCTTTCAATATCTAACTGATGTTCACGCTCTTGATATGAAGCCACCTTCGGTTCCACAGCGTTGCGCTCTTGTCTAAGGCGTTTCAACTCATCATCGTGCGTCGATATCTGTGATTGTAAGGCGTCTCTACGAGTAGCGGCTTGAACCAAGCTCGTAGTCATCAGCGCCTCAGCTTGCTTGGCCTGTTCAGCGAGTAAGCGAACGCGATTAGCTTCAGCTCGTCGCTGCGTATTTGATTGTTCAATTCGAATACGCCGCTCTTGGGCATCCTTGGCATTGCTACGCAACATATCCGCTTGTCTGGCATAAGACTCAGCTGTATTTCGAGCCTCATTCCAAGCAATCCTCGCAGCCACTTCCTGCTCTCTTGCGGAAGTCAACGCACGTTCCAACTTTTGCTCACGCTGTGTGAGTTCCTCAAAATCCTGAGCTCCACCTTCGCTATTATTCGCAGCAGATAACGCTTTTTCAAGATCCTCTGCTTTTTGCTGATGGCTTTGCTGATCCTCAGATGAGTCAATCATTTTTTGTTTGCTTTGCTCAATCTGGTGTTCCAATGCCGAAACACGTTGTTGAGCTGCGTGTAATGATTTCTCATATTGTTGACGCTGCACACGTCGCTCAGTATGAAGATTTCGTTCACTCTCAAGCTTAGCTCTGGCTTGATCACGGTTCAGCTCAGCCGCTGCGATATCTTGTTGCAGTACGGCAGCACGGTCGCTAAGTTTGGCGCATTGCATCAATGCACTGTCACGCTTAGCAGCAAGGGACAAATCGCTCTGCGGCTGTGAAGATCCTCCGACTGCCCCCACGGAGGTGATAACATCGCCTGATCGGCTGACAGCACGCCGCCATATACCTGTTTCGACGGCATCGTAAGCTTCTTGCACATCATCGCATGCCGCAACCTGTGCAAGAACCGCATGCACTGAAGCGAGGATGCCCAATGCTTGTTGGCTCTGTGCCTGCTGTGGATTAAGAGTGACAAGCGAAGCCAATGCTCTTGTGCTATCGGCATCGGCTGTATGTTCAGAGGAATGATTAGCGTGCTGGTGATCTTCCGATTCAGGCAACGCTGGTGAAACAGTTGAGCTCTGTATCGGTCTGAGCATCACTGCTTTGCCTAAATGCTCTTCGCGAGCACGTAACAAAGCATGAATCATATTGCTTCCTGCTGGAACCACTAATGCACTTGCAAAAGCGTCAAGCGCGTGTGCAACAGGTTCTTCCCAACCTTCTTCAATCTTGATGAAATCAGCTAATCTCCCTAGAGAAGCTACTTCGGGATCTTGTTCCAAGACGCCCGTCGCATTTCTGCTTTCTAGGGTGTCCCCTAATGCATCAGCTTTAGCTTGCAAGGTGATCACTCGAGAATTCAAATCCTGGAGTTGATCATTAAGCTCGTTAAGCTGCGCTTGTGCCGCGTCCAGAGATTCTTTCGCCAGTGCTACAGCCCCAGAGTCTTCATCACCAAGAGATACCAAATCTACTGACACCGACTCAAGCTGACCTTTAGCCTCGTGAAGTTGAGTGGTGAGGTTCTCTATCTGTCCTGCAAAATCGGACTCTCTGCTCTGAGAAAGCTGGACGGCAGATTGTTCTTTGGCAATTAATTCACGCAAGTGAGAAATCTGTGAATCACGTTGCCGACTCATGCGGCGAAGCTCTGTTAACGTTTGTCGGACTGAAGCTAATTTTTTCTCATCTCCTGCTCGTTGCTCCGTGGTTTGTTCCAAATGCTGTTTCAGCGTCGAGACTTCATGGGTTTGAGTCTCGTGTTGCTGTTCCAATTCTTTAGCCCTAGTCAGCAACATGGTCGGGTCATCGCCACCGACTGCCACAATTTGGGCAAGCAAAGAAGAAGAACGTTCGGATGCTACAGAGTGTAAAGAACGGAAACGCTCTTGTAACCGCGATAACTCATGCCAAGCGTTGTTGATTTTCGTAATTTCTGGATTCGATTGACTGCTCAGCGCCTCGACCTGCTCAATGCGCAACTTTGCTTGTGTTAATTCGCGTTGTGCATCAAGCAGCGAAGAACGAACACGTCCTAGCTCAGCACGAACCGTGTCGCGTTTGTGCGTCAGAGTAAGTGCATCCTCAGCTTGGATGCGAGCCTGAGCGTCACGCAAGGTAACCTGTATGCCCTCGGCACGCCTCGATATACGAGCTTGTCTGCCCAGGGGGCCTAGCTGACGATGAATTTCGGAGAGTAGATCGTCTAGACGAGAAAGATTACCCTCGGTATTTGCTAGTTTGCGTAATGCTCGTTCCTTACGTTTGCGATGTTTAAGAATACCTGCAGCCTCTTCAATAAAGGCGCGATGCCCAGCAGGATCTGCCCGAAGAATTGAATCAAGCCGTCCCTGCCCGACAATGACGTGCATCTGTTGTCCGAGGCCAGTATCGCTTAGCAACTCCTGAATATCTAATAACCGGCAAGATGAGCCGTTAATGGCGTACTGAGAGCCTCCATTACGGAAAATCGTCCTGGTGATAGTGACTTCTGTGTAATCGATATCTAGCACACGATCGGTGTTGTCAATGGTCAGACTGACCTGCGCTCTACCTAATGGCGGTCGAGATGATGTACCTGCAAAAATCACATCTTCCATCGATGTGCCACGAAGACTTTTGGCACCTTGCTCCCCCATCACCCACGCTAGAGCATCCACAATATTGGATTTTCCAGAACCATTAGGCCCAACAACAGCGGTTATGCCCTGTTCGAAACGCAATGTGGTTGCGGATGCGAAGGATTTGAACCCGCGAAGCGTGAGCTCCTTAAGGTACATCAGACACGCTCCGACTTAGGTTTAGCTAGATCCTTATTCATATGCTCTTTCAACAATGTGCGAGCATCCCCTGCCGTTACAAAACTTCCGCAAATCAGCACACCGCGGCCATAGCCGACACCAACCTCGTCCTCGGCATCTACTAAATCAACTGCCTCTTGAATGGCATCTGGCAATGCGTCTGCACGAATCACCCGATCCCTTCCAAATACTCGTACAGCAATCTGTTCAAGCTCTTCAGCAGACATCACACGGTCAGTCCAAGAGTTTTCCGTCACCACCACCTGGCTCAGCAGCGGTTCGAGAATGCCGAGATATTCCTCAACCTGTTTGTCGCGCATCATCGCCACAACACCAACGAGCTGTTCGAAATCATAGCTTTCCTCGATGGCATCACGCAGAGCCTCACCAGCATTCACGTTGTGCCCGCCGTCAAGAATGATCGTAGGTGAGGTTCTTATCTGCTCTATTCGTCCAGGGATTTTTACGCTTCCCAAGGCTTGGGAAACCAAATCGCCGTCCAACGCTCCATTAATCGGTAGCACCACTTCAGCAGCAGCTAGAGCTGATAATGCATTATGTGCTTGGTGCTTACCGAATTTTGCTACTGGCACTTGCTCATACACACCATTAGGTGTCCGTAAATCTACAAGTTGCCCTCCAACTGCAGGAAGTCTGTTGAGCACTTCCATCTCTTCACCATCACGAATAATTCCCTGAGCATGGTTGTTTGTCACAGCTGCCTCAATAATCGGCATAACCTGCTGCTCATGAGGTTGGGGCCCAATCACTGCTGTTGACCGCGACTTGATAATGCCTGCTTTCTCGGTCGCAATCTCTTCAACAGTATTCCCTAGCCACTGCATGTGGTCCATATCAACAGGGCCAATAATCGACACATCACCATCAACGACATTGGTGGCATCCCACAACCCACCCATACCTACTTCAATCACAGCCACATCAACAGGAGCATCGGCAAAAACAGCAATCGCCATTGCTGTCAGTACCTCAAAGAAACTCATTGCAGGACCACCATCCTTGGCGGACTGCGCATCTACCATCTCAACGTAGGGAATAATCTGTTCATAGGCATCCACGAAAGCTTCGTCGCTGAGTTGTTGACCATTGATGCAAATACGCTCATTCACACGTTGAAGATGAGGCGACGTGTATAAGCCTGTTTGCAAACCATATGCGCGCACTAAAGCTTCCACCATACGTGCTGTTGAGCCCTTACCGTTGGTGCCGGTGATGTGAACTACTCTGAATGATTCTTCAGGATGTCCCATTAGATCAAGCATCATATGCATGCGATCAAGATTGAGATTCGTAGTGTTGTGTTCGGTAGGACGACTCATAATGAGCCGCTCAACCGCCGACATCTGTGCTCCATCTTGATTCGGCTGCTCTAGTGACATTCTCCGCCTTCAATTCTGACCGTGCGCCAACACACCATATAGGACAGTGAACATTCTAGGCGAAACGCCGAACCGCGTGGTGTTTCGACTCCAAAGTTTCGGCGACAGAGCAATCTCCACTTTCGCCCCAGGCCAACTTCCGTGATACACCACTCGCACTACGATGAGCTGCAGAGCAATATACAATCCGGTACAGCAAGCACTTCATCACTGTTACCAGGGTCTGTATCACTAAGAAATAGGAGGAATACAGTATGGGTGGGGAGCAATCGTTGACTGTCGAAGGGGATTCCAAGGACTTAGAGGATCGAGTCAACAACCGCACACTGAGGCCAGTTTCTAGCACGTTCAAGGAGTTCATGACCGAAGGTTGGGACTCTCAAGAACCTCAGCAGCACGCACTGGAATCTAGTTCTTACACACCATCCAGACTGCAATCATTGGGCAAACGTTTCCCTGGTGAGCGCTTGGTTATTCCAGCGGGAAGTCTCAAAACTCGCAACAACGATTGCGACTATGCCTTTCGGCCAGACACCACTTTTGCGTATTACACCGGTTTGGGAGAAGATTTCGAAGCTGGTGCGGTACTAGTACTCAACCCAGTAGCCAACGGTTCGACAGAATCTCAACAGGGACAAACGCACACAGCGACATTGTTTGTGCACCCGCGTGCAGATCAAAGCACTGAGGATTATTACCGTTCTTCTCAATATGGTGAATACTGGGTTGGTCCTCGTCCAGGACTTGCAGAGCTCTCCGCGATGACTGGTATTCATACTGCGGATATAGCACAGCTCGCAGATGCTCTAGGCAAAGATGTGGGCACCGAAGAGGGAGCCGTGCGTCTGCGAGTGGTTCGAGATGCAGATCCTCAAATCACACAAATGGTTGAGGATACACGTTGGGAAAATGGTTGTGACGATCCTGATTTCAATACTGCAAGTGATGGCAAACTCCACGAATTCGCTGCAGAAGAACGCATGATTAAAGATTCATATGAAATTGCTGAAATGCGCAAAGCAGTCAATGCTACAAAGCTTGGTTTCGATCGTATTCTTGAACGTTTGCCAAAAGTTGCTGATAAACCTCGCTCAGAGCGCATGCTTGAAGGTGCATTCAACTCTATAGCCCGAGAACGTGGCAATGATGTCGGTTATGGGACCATAGTTGCCTCTGGTAGTCATGCTCCTGTATTGCATTGGATGCGCAACAATGGCACGGTACACAACGGAGAATTGCTGCTTATTGATGCGGGAGTTGAAGTTAACAGCCTCTATACTGCTGATATCACTAGGACTTTCCCTGTAGGTGGATCCTTCAGCCCCTTGCAACGAAAAATCTATGAAACGGTGCTTTCTGCACAGCAGGCAGCCTTTGATATTGCTAAGCCTGGTGTCACATACAGCGATATTCACCACACTGTCATGCGTGTGCTAGCCGAGGCTCTACATGACTGGGGAATTCTGCCAGTCAGCGTTGAAGAGTCGCTCAGTCCTTCTGGACAACAGCATAGAAGGTGGCACGCATGCGGTTGTGCTCATCATCTGGGTCTAGACGTGCACGATTGCGCACAGGCACGTTACGAGTCTTACCAAGATGCACCTATTGAGGCTGGAATGATTTTCACCATCGAACCGGGTCTCTATTTCAAAGAAAATGATCTCTTAGTGCCACCTGAATTCCGAGGAATCGGCGTACGTATCGAGGATGACGTCTTGATGACCGAGCAGGGTCCTGAATGGATTTCAGCAGGCATTCCTAAGAGCGTAGAGGGCGTAGAACAGTGGATGGCGCAGCAAGCAGCAAGAAAGACATCATCCGCTGAATAGATAGTTAACTCGAGCGTGAGCGTGAATCCACACCGGTTGATGAAACTATTGCGAGAACTGTGTTTCATCAACCGGTGTGGATTCAATCCTTTTGAGCACCTCAGGTACAAGGAGTCCAATGACAACACCATCATTCGTTCTTGATATTCGCAAAAAAATAGGCCATGACATGCTCTGGCTGTGCGGGGTAACCGGCTATGTGGTTGATGCCCAAGATCGCATTTTGCTCGGGCGTCGGGTAGACACCGGCGAGTGGGCTCTTGTCTATGGCATCATTGAACCCGGCGAGGAGCCAGCCGATACTGTTGTGCGTGAAATTAAAGAGGAAACAGGTATTGACGCTGTTCCAACAGATTTGGTGAGTGTGAAATCATCTCCGCGAGTCATAACATATTCAAACGGTGACAAAGCCATGTATATGGATCACCTGTTTCTATGCAGTGTGGACCCTGATGGCAATACTGAAGCGTTCGTGGGAGATGATGAAAGTCTGAGCGTTGGCTGGTTCGACTTAGACGATTTGCCTACACCTTTAGCTCAATCCACTGCTGAGCGTATGCGCTATGTTCACGAATATCAGGCGAATCTTGCACAAGGCGACAGCCATGCACTTTTTGCCTACAATCCTTCAAACGACGATTCTGCGTCCTTGACACCACGCTGATGCAACTCGCCACGATTGTGGAGCCATGAGTAAAGCATCGGCTGCATAGCCAGCACTGAGCAATCCTAAAGGATACGCAGTCACCTGATTCGGCCGATCCAGCTCCAAAGCGTGGGCCGGCCCCAGCGTCGCAGCAGCAACTGCGTCAACTTCGCTGATGCCAATCTGCTCGATTGCTCTGCGAACGGCAATATCTAGCGTTAACGTTGAACCCGCAATCGCACCATTCGACAGCAAACGAGCATGACCGTTCTCCACATTCACAGCTAGCTTACCGAGGGTATATCGCCCATCTGCACACCCCGTTGCAGCCATAGAATCGGTGATCAGAGCTAGCCGATGAGGAAAAAGCTTGAATGCTAGCTCAACCACAGGATTGTGAACATGGAAGCCGTCGTTGATGAGTTCAACTTGCACCCGGGAATCCTCTAACACTGCAGGAATTGGCCCTGGTTGACGGTGCCCTATCCCATTCATAGCATTAAAAATATGTGTAAGGATTCCCGCGCCCGCATCGATACCACGCTTTGTTGTCACATAATCCGCATCACTGTGCCCTATAGCAGGAATCACTCCCATATCACGAAAACGGGCAATAGCCTCAATCCCGTGAGGCAACTCAGGCGCGATAGTAATTTGACGGATGCAGCCATGAGCAGCTTCTAAGAGCTGCTCAACCAACTCCTCTTGAGGCTCTCGCAGACAGTCAGGATCATGTGCTCCCTTTCTGGATACTGCGAGAAATGGGCCTTCTAAATGTGCTCCAATGCAATCTGGTCGCTGAGCACAAACAGCAGCAACAGTGCGCAGGTTATTGCACATGACGTCCAACGGATTAGTAATCAGGCTAAGTACTTGACGCGTTGTCCCATGCACAGCATGTCCTGCTCTGGCAACAGCTATAGCCTCTTCACCATCGTCAAAGGAATGTTCCCACGCACCATGCGAATGAATATCAATGTAGCCAGGAGTTAGCGTAGCCCCTTGTGCATCGACGATTTCCAAGCCGGACGCAGAGATGTGGCTAAGCGGTGCTTGTTCTTCGGACTTATCTAGCGCTGAGCTTGAGCTCTGCTGAGTTTGCATATTGGCTATCGCAGATGCTAAATCATCATCTCTTGTCCCAGTTGCAACAATGCGTCCCTCATCTGCCACCATCCAAAAATGTTCACAGATACCACTTGCATCAACTTTTCTTGCATGCTGAATTGCCAAGGGGCGCGCTTCGCTCGTCATGGCATGAGTTATCTGAGAAACTTGCTGTTGTCGGATTGATGCTGTTGTCATATATATCAGTGCCCTTAATCTACACAGCTACATTCATCTCTTGCCCCGCAAGAATCAAATCTTCTGCCAAGCAGGCTTATTCGTGAAGGCATACTTGTAATAGTCACGATTGCGCAGACGCGATGCAGCAGCATCATCCACAATTACTGTGGCATGTGGGTGCAATTGCAGCGCCGAGGCTGGGCAAAATGCTGAAATACCACCCTCTACTGTTTCTGCAACAGCTTCGGCTTTACCAGCTCCAAAAGCTAGTAGAACCAGATGCCTAGCCCGTAGAATCGTTCCAATTCCTTGCGTGATGCAATGTGAAGGCACTTTGTTAATATCACCCTCAAAAAATCGTGCATTATCTATACGCGTTTGTTCGGTGAGCGTTTTGATTCTGGTCCCAGAAGCCAAGGATGAACCAGGTTCGTTGAAACCAATATGACCGTCTGTCCCGATGCCAAGAATCTGGATATCCACTCCCCCAGCTTGAGCGATTGCTGCATCATATTCTGCACCCGCCTCTTTGATGGTGTCTAAATTGCCGTTAGGAACATGGACGTTATCGGGGTTGAGTCCCAATGGTTCCACAACCGTTCTGCTGATAGTGCTGCGATATGACTGAGGATGTTCAGGATTTAGTCCCGCATACTCATCCAGTGCGAAAGCTCTAACTCGCGAAACATCCAGCTTGCTGTCTCGAACTTTGCGTGCGAGCTGCTGATACGCAGCCAGAGGGCTGGAACCTGTAGCCAAACCGAGTACACAATCTGGCTTGGCAGCAATCAAGTCAGCGACGCACTGTGCGTATATCTCGCCAGCATCTTGCTGACTATTAACGATAATTACTTCTGCCATTGCTATTCCTCCTGATTAAAGATGACGAACTCAATAAGTGCTGTGACTTAAGCACGATTTACAGAAATGACTGCTGCACCAATCGCACCAATTGCTTGGTCTTTCGGCGATAAACTCAGCCGTTTCGACAATCCCAAGCTCGTGATGAAAGGACTTGTTTCAGCTCTACTTTCGAGATCAATAACAATCCTGTTAAACAGCGATTCCCCTGTTTTCATCAATCCTCCTCCCAACACAATGCGGTCGGGATCAACGCTGAGTGCAACTGTGAGTATCGCTTTCGTCATTGCATGAACGACCATGTCTAGCGTTTGACAAGCTTGCTCATCTCCTGCTTCTTGATGCAATATCAAATCCTGCATTGGGTGTCCACGCTCGACAGGCCACAGCCTCGCTACTGCAGATCCAGAAGCAACTGTCTCAAGGCATCCTCGTTGCCCACATTTGCAGAGCAAGTTATGCTCCTCAATCGCTAAATGACCGATTTCACCTGCAGCTCCGCTCACACCTCGCTGCACTGAGCCAGATTGGACAATCCCGCATGCAAGACCTGTTCCGAAATTGATGAAGGCTAGCTGTGAGGCTCTATTCCCGTCGAGCACTGTCCACGCTCCTAGGGCTGCAGCGTTCACATCATTTTCCACACTTATCGGGATTCCAGGAAACTTAGATTCAAGATCTGCTTGTAAATGCATACCAGAAATACTGAGATTTACAGCATGAGAAACATCACCTGTATGCGGATTAATCCGTCCAGGAATACCAATGCCGATACCAGCAAGCGAAATACCACGATTGGTACACCGTTGAATCAAATCTTCAATCATCGCTATGAGTTCTGTATTGACAGCTAACTCTCCTTGCGGACTGGTAGATCTCATACTTTCCAGCACAGTGGAGTGGTCGTCTAGCACAACACCCTCGATTTTTGTGCCACCAACATCGATACCGATATATCCTTGCGATACATGCATCTGAGGTAAGGGGTGAGTAGCCGTATTATCGACTATTGATGGTGAGCTATGTGCTATAGGACTTCCGAAGTCAAGCATGTCACTTGTTGCCATCATGACTGCTCCTGGCGCTGAATACGAATTGTATCTGCAAGCTGCCATACAACGTCAGCAATGCGGCGTAATTCTGATTCTCGACTCAGCGATTTCCACGATTGAGAATAACTCTCAAACCACGTTTCTAGGCGCTCCGGCAATGTTTCCACATGCCATGAAGCGTCACTGCTATCACTGTCTGCAACAGAAGATTGCTTAATGAGGCCTGCATTCACTGCTAAACAGTAGCCCAGCTCATTCAACAAACACTGACCGTCAAGAGCCACTAGCCAAGGCTGGATAATCGCTCCACGAACAGCTGCAACATGGGGAGTATCACAAATAATCCCTAACTGAGCCTCGTGTAAATCACCATTGCATGCAGCAGCCTTTGCAATCTGGGGCAGTCGACTTTGCAAATATGCGCGTCGCACATCACCTACGCGTGGTGTTCGATGAATATCAATAGGTATTGTGGCACCTTCAGCGTTCACTGCCTGAAACACATCTGCATTGACACCTCCACGACCATCATCAAGCTCTAGAAGGTGTATTGCATTCTCCCACGCAAAAGATACAGACGATGCCGCGGCTTTCATATCAGCAAGCACACGTCCAGTGAGATCACCATATTCAAGTACAGAAATTCTCGAATCTACAGTTTCGACATCAACCGCGCCAGGTTTCCAAGCCTCCTGCGCACCATAAATCATCGCCGGAATACTCATCCTAGGATCATTGATATGACCATAATCACCCCAATCGGTAACCATGAACCCTTCAGCGTGATATTTCAATCCGATTGCAGCAAGCTTGCTGATATTGAGCCAAGCTCTATCGAAATGTGGTAATAAGCTATTCCAGCAGTGTACGGCGGCGCAAACATATTGCCGGACTCCCGAAGCAGCAACCAATCTGACTTTATCGTCCGTGACATCTGGCGAATATAACCAATTAAGCACCACAACATCCGGAGGTAGTAAATCGAGTATTTCCGGCATCTCAACTGCTATATCGCCCCACAGCATTGCCTGATGTCCATGCTGCTGCACATATCGGCATAAGCGTTCTACATAGCCTGCATACATATGTGCAGGATCACTGCTTTGACCACCTTCTCGCGAGCGCCCTTTACCTAAGTCGAAAGTTTCGTCACCACCGATGTTGAAATACACGGAACGTATCTCATCAATATAAGAATCTATGAGCTTGCAAGACAGTGCAAAAGCCTCAGGATGATTGATATTGATAGTGTGATGCTCTTGTCGCTCAATGAAACTGAAGGGTCGATCCGCTTGCTCAGGGAACTCACCCAGATCGCGAAAACTGTGAGTACGTAAGGTCATATAGTGATGCCCAAATGTGGATATTGAAGGCACTAAATCAATACCTCGTTCGGCGCAATACTGATCTAGTTCGATGAAATCCTGAGAACTCAGTGGACTGCTCCCACGCCAACTTTCGCTTAACCCATCAATTTTGGTGCTGTGCTCAACGTAGAGCTGCAGCTGGTTGTACTTGTACAAACAGAGTTTATCTATCCATGAATGTAGCCACTGCATGGTGGGAACTCGACCACGCGTGACGTCGAGACTATAACTACGCACAGCGTATGCAGCACTATCTTCAATATGCATGCAAGGCACAGCAGAACCATACTGCGCTATCAATTGGCGTAAAGTTTGTACTGCATCACGCAAATCTGCAATATGAGAACCACAAAGTCGAATTTGAGCGCCGGCGGCATCAACGTCACATGCTGTTGAAATATCGAGTCTATAACTCCCTTGTGGCAAGGTTGAATCAAGTAATAAGGCTATATTGGCTTTCCACCGTCCACCTCGGCTTACATTCCATGCAGAACCAGTCGCTTCGCTTAAACTACGTTGAAGTTGCTGAGCTAAGAAACATCCACTATCTGAGGCTGCATCAGTATATTGAGCAATTGTCCCACTGACAGGCAGCACAACTACTCCTTGTTTCAGCTCCAAATTCTGCACCTCTGGAATCAACAACGGCATTGTTGACGGTGGTGTCGCCTGCATTATCACGGTTACTATCCTTTGTTGTTGTCTCTTCACATACTGTTTTTGATGGATATTTTGCTGTGAACCAGCCTCCGCTATTGCCGGAGAAGGAAGGCACAGCACAAATTCATTGGCCTTGACTTACAGCACTGCAAGCTCTTTTCTTAGTACTAGTGCTGCAGCACCCAGCATGGCAGCATCTTGTCCAAGCGTCGATTGTTGAACATGAACCGCATCAATAAACCTCGATCGTGCCAGCGAATCGATAGTATGTTGCGTCGATTCCACGAGCACTGGTGTGACGATGTGTTTTGGCCCTGACAACACAATCCTAGTGATATTGGTCATCGCCACCGGCATAGCTAGAGCCCTTCCCAAGCTCTGCCCTGCCTCAAGTAAAATTGTTGCGGCTTGGCTAGGATTTTTAGCTATGCGTTCATCGAGAACTGGAACAGAAACCAATGTTTCTAAACAACCTGTTTTGCCGCATACGCATGGTTTGTTGCCCTCCGTCATCACTACATGACCAATCTCACCAGCGGTAAACCCTCTGCCTGTCACTATGCTGTCCGAAATGAGCACACCCGCACCGATACCTTTAGCTATCTGCACCAAAATCATGTCTGGTGCCCCTGCTCCGAAGTAGCGTTCGGCGAACACAGCCGCATCTGCATCGTTGGTGACTACCACAGGAATCTTGCTTATATCACCAAGGATTGAAGGCAAATCCATGTTGCTCCACCCAAGGTTGGGAGCCTCAATAACCAGACCTTCGTCATTCACGGTTCCAGGCGTGGCAACCGCTATGCCCATGACGGTGGTAGTGCATTGGTGCAGTACGCGCTGACATAAGCCAACTACCTGCTTGATATCTAAGCTTGCTTGTTCAGGACAATCGACCTGTTCTCTCAACAGCACATCCCCAACAAGATTAATTACCAGAGCGCGCAGATGAGTAATGTCCGATAGATCAAGGGCAACCACACAACCAGCTTGAGGGTTAAAACCAATAGATAATCCAGGTTTGCCGGGACCCTGAGAATTTTTATACTCACCCTCAACCACAAGCCCATCTCGGATGAGCTCTGCCACCACATCTGAGGTGGAAACTTTTGACATCCCTGTAATCTTCGCCAGCTCAGCTCTCGAACGCCAATCATGAGGATAAAGCGCCCGCATTATTGCGGTTCGGTTGCGCAAACGAATATCTGAAGGTGCCGCACTGGCATATCTGCGCGTACCAGATTCGCGCTTGAACCCTACGTTCTCACCAAGAACGGGAACTCGTGCCACCATAACAGTCTCCCCCTGCTCCGTGCACTCACGTTTCGTAGGTACACGACGCTCACATCCCGCACCTACACCTTGTATATAGACAATCGCTCAGCACATCTTCGGTAATGTCAGTCTACGCTTGAATTGTTAACAAAACTCACTTAATAGCCCCCTCAGTTATTCCCTTAACCATGTTGCCTTGAATAATCATGAAGAAGATGACGACAGGGAGCGAAAACAACACGGATGCTGCCATTTGCCCACCAAAATCAGTCCCCATCGGAGTTGAAAAGCTAGCCAGCCAGACAGGTAGTGTGTATTTCGATTGATCTTTCATGAAGGTAAATGCGGTGAGGTAATCGTTCCACGCTGCGATGAAGGCAAATACTGATGTGGAGATGATTCCTGGTGCTACCAACGGGAAGGTAATCATCCGCAAAATCTGCCATTCACTGGCGCCTTCTACGCGTGCTGATTCAAATATATCTACGGGAATCGCGAGGAAGAAGCCACGCATATTCCAAATTGAGAATGGGAGTACCGCGGCAATATATGCCAATATCAGACCTATATAACTATTCAGTAGTCCGAGTTGATTAAACACGATGAACTGAGGTATCAGCAAGGCAGTACCCGGAAGCATCTGAATAGCAAGCACCGTCACGATAATCGAACGACGCCCTTTGAAACGATATAACGTCAACGCCGCACAGGCTAAAAATGCTAACAGAACAGAGAGCACCACCGAAACCGTTGTGGTCAAGATGGAATTGAAGAGATTCGTTATGAACTGTGTTTGAAATATGGCCGTACGAAAATTTTGTAGCGACCAATGGGTGGGCAGGAATACTGGATTAACAGTCATAACCTCATTGCGAGGCTTGAATGCAGTTATCGTCATCCAATACACGGGAAAGAACCATATGATGCAGAACAGCAGTCCTGCAATATTCGTTCTCAACTGCCCCCACTTAAATCGACGCTTTGCTTTGATAACAGCCGTCTGAGAATGTTGATGGATGCCTTGACTCATAGATCCTCACCTGACTTCAAGAGGTTGCGAATATACACACCTGTGAGCACGAGCAATAACAGCACCGTAATCACTGAAATGGCTGAACCTTGACCGATATCAAATCCGACAAAAGCCTTGGTATAGGTAAATACTCCAATGGTTGCTGTGGATCCAGAGGGACCACCTTGAGAAACCAACCAGATTTGATTGAACACATTGAAATCCCAAATAACCGACAAAATCGATACAACAAGCAGACTCGGTTTAATCATCGGTACTAATATCTGCCAATACATTCTCCAAGAACCAGCTCCATCAAGTTGAGCAGCCTCCAGACAGGAATGATCAACAGCAATCGTCGCTGCGTACAGAGTAATAGCAATGTATGGGACAGCTTGCCAGACGACCAGCATCCAGATACAGAGCAGAGCAAGCGTAGTGTTATTAGACCAAGCAGTATTGCTCATATCTCCAAAAATGCGTAGCCGCGTGAGCATCCAATTAACCACTCCATACCCTGGTTGAAACAGCCACTTCCACACAATGGAGGATGCAACGTTGGGCATTGCCCAGGCGAAGATCAATACAAATGTGACAAGGTATCGCATTGCTCCGTTCAACCTTGTCATCATTTGAGACACATACATGCCTATCAGTACACTTCCCAATACCAAAGCTGCCGTGAAAAGAACAGTTCTGAGCATCGCATACCAGAAGTCTTTGTCAGCCAGGGCTATGGCATACTGCTGTAAACCAACGATATTGAATTCGCCGGTAAATAAGGAACGTTGATTAAAATCGGAGAATGAAGAAATCAACAGGAATGCAATAGGAACAGCGACCAAAGCAATCAATATAAGTCCTGTGGGACCAAACAACATCGCTGCGGTTTTTCCATCATGGTCTCGCAGTCCTGGTTTCTTCCCATGCTTTCCTCGCGAAGCTTTAGGCTCCCGAGGGAATTCATCCTGTAAATGAGGAGCTGGACTCATCCCCGTACTCGCGGATGTCATAACATCCTCCTTTCTCATCATTCCTAGTCCGCTTGTCTGCTTCCCCAAGCTGGGGATGTCAGTAACATCACCAAGCTTCGATATGGGCTGGCAACGCTGAAGTGATTTGGTGATTCAACCGTTACACTTCTGCGTTGTCGCCCGTAGAATGATGACCTGCTTGCCACTCTTCGCTGATACCTGTTCAGGTGTTCGAACTACTTGGCGAATACCTCATCCATATGCTCATCGAAACTTTTTGCTGCCTGTGCTGGGGTCGCAGTGCCGGTAGCAATTGACTGAGTGAAGGAATTCACCGATTTATCTCCCTCAATCGTTGCCCAGTTTGCAGATCCTGGAGTCGCTTTAGAATCCTTTGCTGCCTCGAAGAAGCCTTTTTGAGCCTCTGGGAAGCTGGAGGACTTCATCGCTTTATCCAAACCTTCGACTGTATTCGGCAGCCAACCATCATGCCCAAAAACCCACTTCTGCTGAATATCAGAACTGGATGCAATCTTGATCCATTCAAGTGCCAATCCAGAATTCTTACTCTTAGAGGCGATGGTCCAGTCCGAACCGGCAGTCATTGCAGGCTGGTTCTTACCGCTTTGCCCTGGCATAGCGAAAGTTCCGAGATCATCGGAGCTCACACTTGAATTGATAGTTTTCACTGATGAGAGCGCCGCGCTATTTGCCAACACAGCTGACGTGGTTCCATCGGCAAGCATCTGATTTTGGTCAGGAGAATCAGTATCTAGGCTTTGAGATGCCTTGCTGGAATATTTGTTCTGGAATGCTTTCCACTCCTCAAGACCTTTAACACTCTTAGCATTGGACATCGTACCTGTCCATTTGCCGTCTTTTTCTTGTGCGACTTGTCCGCCAGCATCCCAGACAAATTGAAGCATTGAATACCAATACTGGCCTGGAAGATAGAAAGGTGTGAAGTCTGCATTTGAGGCATTCTTCGCGGCAACTTTGTCAAGATCTGCAGTGAATTCATCCCATGTTGTTGGTTCACTGGTCACACCAGCATCGGCCCAAATCTTTTTGTTGTATACCACTGCTCTCGCCGCTCCAAAAGCAGGGACACCATATAATTTGCCACCAACTGTTGCAGGGTCTTCCAATCCGCTCAGCCATTCATTGCCTTCAGACAATTCCTTCTTATGCGAACTCACATCAAGCAATCCCCCACTAGTCGCAAATCCTGCAACTTGCGTATTGCCGATATCCAAAACATCAGGAGGTGTGGAAGTGGTAAGAGCGGTGGTGATTTTAGTGGTGATATCCGTCCATTGCTGAGTTTCAACCTTAACTTTCGCCCCTGTTTTCTTGGTAAATGCAGAGTTGATAGCGTTAAGGGTCTGTGTTGAATAGTCCCCTTGCATTGCCCATATGGTGAGGGTTTTCCCTGTTCCATCCGTAGATTCATCAGTCGAAGAAGCAGATGAACCACCGACCGAACACCCGCTTAGCGCCAAGGTGGCAGCGGTAAGTGCCGCAACCATCATCGTTTTCTTATGCCACATCTTGAACCCCCATTGTTGATCCTTAACAGCCAAATACATCTGGCTGCTAAGACCTATGCAGACGAAAATTCAGCGTCTCTCAACACTTTTTTCGGCCTCTGCCAGATGTTTACCGTAAACCGGCGTTGACAAGGAAAGCGGACCAATTCCCCGATACTATGTTTAGTTCGTTTTCCTTACTATTGTTTTTTATACGTCCTTTGTGTCGTTTCGATTTCGGCAATGAGTCCTGAAGCTCACATTTTTGCAGTTTTGTTAACAAATTCATCGGTAGGTAAAACAGACAAGGTCATGTCTTTGTGAGCACAAGCATCTCTTTACTCAATCTCTGCAGCGCTAGAAGCTCTGAGAGCATTCGCTCCTCGGGGCTCCGTGATGCTCCCCATACCAGACAACACGCCGAATGGACTTATTTGCATTAACGAAGTTAATATATTAAAAAATGTTTTTAATTGTTCGTATTCGACGACAAAGGAGTCATCGTGCATTCTGGCACAACAGGGTTGCCCCGTGGGGGTGATCAACAACCCCTATCTGAACTCAATCGTTCACGAGTTGTGGAGTTTCTACACCGCAACGGTGTCTGCTCACGTGCAGACATCGCCCACGCGCTCGGCCTTACACCAGCAGCAATTACCAAAATCACGGCAAAACTTATTGAACTTGGCGTTATCAGCGAAACCGGAAATCTTGAAGGTCGACTTAACAGACGAGCACTCGGCCTCACTCTCAACCACTCCAAATACAGGGTTATCGGCGTGAAGTTTGCACGTAGTCTTGTACAAATTGGCGTTTTTGATATCAGTGGTAGACAGCTCTCACTCATTGATTTACCACCTGTTATCGATTCGCAAATATCTGCCACCGTTGACCATATTCGCAGTATTATTACCGATCTACTCAGTCAAGATTCACATATCGTTGCAGTTGGCATGTCAGTTCCTGGCCCGTATCTGCGACATGAAGGAAAGATTGCGGTAGTAACCTCAATGCCCGGTTGGACAGATATTTGTTACACCGATGAGTTCAGCAATGCCTTCCCTGTGCCGACTTTTATTGAGCATGATGCCAGATCAGGAGCGTTAGCTGAAAGCCTCTTCGACCCCCGCGTCTCTTCAGAGAACATTGCTTACTATCTCGTTGGAGAAGGGGTTGGCCTTGGTGTTATGGACCACGAACAACTCATCAATGGCGAACGCGGTGCAGCAACAGAAATAGGTCATATCAGCATCGATGTCAACGGCAGAGCCTGCAAATGCGGCAATTTTGGTTGCTTGGAATGCTATTGTTCAGCGGTGGCAGTTCACGAGGAACTTGTAAAGTCACACATCTTAGATGCAGAATTTCCGGACATAGCTTCGATGACGCATCGAGATGCTTGCAAGTCTCTCTTTGCAGCATCATCAGCGGGTAACAAACAGGCATTTGAGCTAGTCAGCAAAATCTCGCGATACGTTGGATATGGTTGTGTCAATATCATTAACGCCTACAATCCACAACAAATCATCATTGGTGACATCATGGCTCAGGCAGGCGGTGTGTTACTGGACATTGTTTACGAAGTCTTACAAGAACGCATAGTTCCTGAGATATTGAATTCAACAGAAATCTTGCTCTCAACGTTGACGAGCGATCCCACAATCACCGGCGCAGCAGCTGCGGCGGCAAATCAATTCCTGCGCCATCCCTCACTATTCGCTAGAGCTACATAGTGAGAGACGAATAAACACATGGGCACAGTCAAACTCTTAATTGAGCATCAGTGAAACAAGAAACACCGCAAGGAAAGGAAACACCATGAACCAACCGATCGTACTCAGCCTTGGTGAGCTACTTTGGGATATGCTGCCCGGAGGCAAACGAGCAGGCGGAGCTCCTGCAAACTTTATATACCATGCAATGAAGAATGGCTCGGACGGATACTCCATTAGTGCTGTAGGCGAAGATGCCCTTGGCGATGAACTCTCCGGTGCCATCACTGACGCAGGCATCAAGTCAATTCTTCAACGCAATGCTTGGCCAACCAGCACGGTTGAAGTTGCTCTCAAAAATGGTATTCCTGAGTACACCATCGTGCGCAACGTGGCGTGGGATCATATCGTGCTCACCCGCGAGCTCATCGAAATGGTCGGCAAAGCAGATGCCGTCTGCTTTGGCACATTGGCACTACGCAGTTCTGAAACCCATGACACGATTATTGAACTCCTTAAGCACACTAAACCTGGTGCGATGAAGTTCTTTGATATTAATCTTCGTGGCGATCACTATTCGAAGGAACTTATCACCGAGCTGCTGTGGCAAGCCACAGTACTGAAACTCAATGATGCAGAACTCCTGCTGTTGCAAGATATGTTTGATATCCGTGGCACCTCAGATGCTGATGCATGCCAGTGGTTCATTGATCATTTTGACCTTGAATACGTGGTTCTTACAGCCGGCAGCGAATACAGCAGTATCTTCGGACGCACTGGTGATTCATCAACTCTGTCCACTCCCCGTGTGAAAGTTACTGACACCGTAGGTGCCGGCGATTCCTTCTCCGGAACCTTCACCAGCAACATCCTTCAAGGCGTGTCCCTTCGCACAGCGCATCGCGCTGCAGTTAACACCGCAGCATACGTGTGCACGCAAAGTGGTGCATGGCCCGATTATCCAGAAGCAATTCCGGACTACCTCGCACAGGCGGAAGCCGAAAACTAAGCAGTTATTGGCCGGTGATTCTCAGTTGGGGAATTGAGAATCACCGGTTGAAGGGGAACCATTATGTCAAACACAAGTTCTGTCCAACAACGGTCAGGAATGAATATTAGATCGCTCGCACCTGTTATGGTGTCGTTCTTCATCATGGGTTTTGTCGATCTGGTAGGTATCGCAGCAAACTATGTGAAAGACGATTTCTCACTTACTGATTCACAAGCCAATCTCTTCACCAGCATGGTGTTTTTCTGGTTCCTGATTTTCTCGGTACCCACTGGCCTGCTGATGAATCGTCTTGGCCGACGTAAAACCGTACTCATCAGCATAATTATCACTTCAGCTGCACTGATTGTGCCGATTATCGGCTACTTGCAGCCATCTAAGGACGTCCGCTTCGTTCTTATGATTATCTCCTTCTGCTTACTTGGCATTGGTAACACTGTGATGCAGGTTTCTCTCAATCCCCTACTGAGTAATCTGGTAAACAACGACCGCCTAGCAAGCACACTCACCCTTGGCCAATTCGTCAAGGCTCTTGCTTCATTCATTGCGCCGATCCTCGCTGGATGGATGGCTGCTGCTTTTGGTATGTGGTGGCTTCTCTATGTGATTTTCTTAGTCGTGGCTGTGGTGGGTTACGTACTTCTTGCAAGTGACAATATCCAAGAAGCTACACCTGATAAAGGTAAGACCAGCATCGCTCGTTGCTTCGCACTGTTGAAGGACCCGGTTGTGTTGCTCTGCTTCCTCGGCATCGTCAGCCATGTGGGTATTGATGTCGGTATCAACACCACTGCGCCCAAGATTCTCATGGAGCAGACAGGACAGTCACTGGCAACTGCCGGTATCGCCACCAGTGTATATTTCGTATTCCGTACGATTGGCTGCCTTACTGGAAGTGTGACCTTGCAGAGGCTGAGCAATAAAACTGCTCTGCGTATATGTGCAGTGCTCATGGTTCTGTCAGTTGTTTGCCTCACAGTGTTCATTACGGTTGACCAATCACCAGTATTCTTGTGCTACCTCGGTCTCGCACTGGTTGGTTTTGGTAACTCCAACGTATTTTCGCTGTTCCTGACACGCGCACTACTTCACCTACCATCAAGACAGAACGAAATTTCTGGTCTGATGATGATGGGTCTTATCGGCGGAGCAATTTTCCCTCCACTTATGGGTCTTGCATCCGATGCGGTTGGTATGCAAACTGGAGCAATTGCTGTCATGTCAGTTGGCGTTATTTATGTGTTAGTGATTGCTGTCTTCCATAAGCTGATTGTTTCCAAAAACGAACAGGTAAATCCAGCTAATTAAGACTGCCTAGCAATACCTACGGCGGATGTTGGTGACAGAGAGTTTTTTATACTCCTTTGTTATCAACATCCGCTGTTGTGTTTTAGTTCTAGCTTGCTGTGCTTCTTAGTTGCTATACTCCTCAGTTATTGTGCTTCGTACTGCTAATTATGCTAGGACGGTTCGCTACTCATTTCAGAAAGTACGCTCGAACACTTACCGCGGAGCATTGTCTTCTTCTGAATACCGCTGAAATGTGAAGTGCTTTCTCCAACGCGTAATAAGTACCGGGAATAATGTCATCGCTGAAGTGTTGTCTGAGATGCTATTGCAGATGGTATACAATAGAGTGCTTGGTTAATTAGCCAAGCTGGTTTAATAATTAAATATGGGGCTGATCGGTTTCGACGGTGATCTGTTCGTCGCAGAGAAGCGTGCCGAGAACGCGGGGGTCCACTCGTTAATGTCCTCCCGCAAACAACAAGTGCTAAATCTAACCGCACTGAGTTCGCTCTCGCTGCCTGAGCTTCGCGCCAGGAATAAACAGTGAGCAGTGGCTCCGTTCACTCTCTCTCGTCTTCGGGGAGAAGCTGAACGTCATTTAGAGGACTTGCTTGAATCGCTGCGTCACAGGGTGATTCAGGGACTTTAACTGTGAATATGCCAGCCAATAGTTGTCTGCGACACCATTGGGGGCAGAATAATAGCCATACGGCCAGCAGACTACGCACGTAGAAGACTGGGAGTACTGTCACCGGACCCGGGTTCAATTCCCGGCAGCTCCACCTGAGGGGGAAGTGTCGAACTCTATGTTCAGCACTTCCCCCGTTTGTTTTGCCTCAGGGAGATCAGCGCGTGTAATTGCCTGCCCGCCGTCGAAGAACCATGATGCGATAGTCAGTGTCTTGTCCCCCACGAAGATCCTGTCAATGAAGTACTCGAACAGCAGATCCCTCGTTTCCTTGCTGTCCATGGTCGCACGGGCGAAACGCTTGTAGAAGGCACTGATCGACGCTTCATCCTCGAACAGTGCAGCCTTGACATGTTCGGCTTGTATGGCCGCGTCCAACTCCTGCTTCTGCTCCTCCAGGGACGCCATCGCTGCGGCGGTGGACTGGTTCATGATGCCCATGGCGATGGCGTTCACGAAGTTCGCCAACTTCGACTCCACGTCATTTCTTCGCGATCCAAGACCGTCGAGAATCTCCCGTGCCCTGCTGTGCGTCTGACGGTAATGGTCAGCCATATCGACCGCCAGCGATGCCAGCATCTCCGTGTCCTCCAGGAACGATTCAACGGTCAGTGTGACGCGATCCTCGATGAGATCCTTACGCACGGGCTTGGCCGTGCATTGCTTCCTGCGCTGGTTCAGACAGTAGTAGTACCGGTATTTCCGGCCCGTCTTCGACGTGCCGAACACGCCTTCCATCGGTGCGCCGCACCGCTCGCAGAACAGCCTTCCCGTGAGCCAGTAGTCCGGTGCCTCGCTGCTCATGGCTGCCAGTTCGGTCTTCGTTTTCACGCCCCGATGCTTGTTCATCGCGAACATCTTCTGCACCTCATCGAAGGTCACGTCATCAACGATCTGAGGCATACCACCCGGGATCACATGCCCGGCATAGCAGTACTCACCAATGTAGGCACGGTTCTTGAGCAGCTTGTTCAACGACTTCGACGTGAACAACCTGTCATTGACCGTGCACACCCCAGTCGCGTTCAACTCGTCGGCGATCCCTTAGCCATCATCACAGATCCCATCGCTATGCCTCTGATACCCGCCGGGTTATGAAACAAACTCATTTCAACCGAATCAGCGTCTCCGAAAGGCATATTCTTATTTTTGACTGTTTAGTCAATTAAATGTATGCTGTGTTTCGTGGGCCGAAAAAAAGGGTTTGACAATGGTGAAGTACTTGCGCATTTCAGGAGAGCTTTCCTCACACATGGTTATGAAGGCACTTCGATAGACGATCTCGTTAACGCCTCAGGTTTACTCCGAGGCAGTCTTTACGCAGCCTTCGGCAGCAAACGTGGCATGTTCATAGCAGCGCTGCACGAAGCCATTGCGTTGGACCCCTCCGGATCAGATACCCGGGGTTTGGTGTTGGTGGCTCTCATGGAATTATCTGCGGGCGACGTTGAGATTCGCACAATCGCCCAATCGTATGTGGAATCGATGTCATCTACCGACGTGGGAGGCTCCCAAAACGGACTCGTCGCCATACAAACAAAGTTGGGTAAGGCGATTCTGGAACGTGCGTGCGTGCAACTGAAGATTACTACGATGAAGGAAGATAATCATGGGTAACAAGATTGCAATTGTGGCGAATACGCTAGAGATAGAGCCAGAAGGACTTGACAAATTCTGGTCATTCAAGGGAAAACTCGAAGTACCGATAGACCATATAGACGGAGCAAGCGAAGATCCCGGTATCCTCGACGACACTAAGGGTTTACGCTCCCCCGGCCTACACACTCCTGGAAAATGGGCAGGAACATTCACCCAACATGGGGAGAAAATCTTCTGGAATGTCACCAGGCCGGAGCACCCCATCGTAATCCAACTTAACAATGAAGATTACGCTCGTCTGGTAATAGGAGTAAACAATCCACGAGAGATCGTTGATCAAATCAACAATGCGATCACGCAGCGATACACCAACTGAGAAAAGCTAGTATTCAGGCACTCGAATCAGCGCCGTTGTTGATTCGTTCGTCAGCACCGTAAGGCATGGTCGAGCTGATACAGCTCAGCGGGTATGGGCAGCCGCCCACGATTCATCTCCCCCGCTGATGCCGGTACCGAGTAGCCTCGGGCGGGGATTGTTCCGTGTTGAGATGTTCGGTTTCTGCCTTGAGTGCCTGACATATATCATTGGCAATCTTCTTCTCCGGCTGCACGCGGCTTTTAGTCTGGTAGCTGTAGCGTTGCTTCTGCTGCTCGTATTCACTGTCTGAAAGCACCTGATAGATGTTCGGCTGCCCTGGGGTCTCGTCTGTGCCGGCTTTGAAGTCGATGGAGGGCAGGAATCGTTGATCCTGTCCTGGCGGCAGGGGTTGGGTGATCGTCTCGAACATTCGGGTCAGCAGGTGGTAGTCCACGTTCTCATGTGCGATGAATGAGGCGACATCATTCTCGCGTTTGCTAATCTGCGTCCAATCCAACCCCCAGCCGGCGTCACGCGCTATCAACGTCCAGAACACACGTTGGGTACGACCATTGCCCTCACGGAAGGGATGCAAGGTGTTGAAATTATCATAATTGACGGCCAGGCGTTCGATGAACCGGCCTCGACTCAAACCTTGCAGCATACTATCGTCCTGCAGCGTGCTCTCCGCGTATCGCACGCCTGTGGCGAACAGTTGCAAGGGTTGAAAGACGCTACCCCCGCCTTTACTCATGTCTATAGTGCGAATCTGCCCCGCCCACTCGTACACATCCCGAAACAGGAAACGATGAATCCACTGCAACTGCTTGACCGTCCCCTCGGCAGTGAGTGGTGTCGTTTGCAATTGCAGGAATCGGAACGTGACCCAATCATTCTCAGCACCAGTCAACGCCTGCTCACTATGAGCGTCGACCAGGTTGCATAGCACGCCGGTGCCAGGAATCAGATACGGGTCAATGCCACTCATAGGCTGCTATGCATGGCATACCGTTGGTTCAACCGGTCAAGTAAGCCCTGCAGGTCGATGGATCCATCCACATACTCTTGCGCGTCTAGGCGGAAGGCGTCGGTGACATGACCGCCTTCAAGCTCGGCGGAATGCATACCATCACGCAGCGCTAACGCCCGCCGCCTTCGCTCATCCATTGCATCCTCCTATACTCGTACCTGCAATTCTCCCACAATCAGCGGCATTTCACCTTGCCGCACACTGGGTCAGGAGATTCGCAGTCTATGTTTTCTCTCTTTGGCTCTTGGTAAGCCGTTACTGGTGTTTAATGTAGACGCGTTTCGCCATGTAATCGCAACGCCAACCCGTGTTCACAGGCAACCATACCGGGTTGCTCGCCCTGTCCCAGCCGATGCCAGCGCCTTTCGCCTCTCTGCTGGTCTGGTCTGCGGCTTGCAGCACGTCGAGATCGTTGCAATACAAAACCCGCCCCCGATGCCTGCCGCAAGCCGGATGCCCAGGCATCCTGCACCGCCACGTTATGGTCGTTTATCGATCGGTTTTTCGCCTTCCCGAACAGTGACGCGGCTTCATCACCCGCTTCAGTAACCTCGCTATCACCTACAGAACCGACGCAAGCCTCTGCGCCATACATACCAGGATCCGACCATTAGGAGACACGCCCTATACCTCGGAGCTCATGGCGAAACCCGCGCACTTGGCGTTGCCGATAGGTCGGCGGCTGTGGCTGTCCACGGGCCGGGATCGTGTAAGGTTGGCTCATGCCTTTTATGCGAGTCACCGTACCGTCGAACGTATCCGCCCAGTCCAACGCCGCGCTGGCGAAGGACCTTACAAACTTCTCCGTGACCACGTTGCGGAAGCCGCGCGAAATGACGACCGTAACGTTCGTACGCGTTGAGCCATCGGAGTACTTCATTGGCGGCGAAGCGGTAGAACCCGGCCCTGGCATCCATCTGGAAGTGTCGCTCACCACCGGTACGAACAGTGCCGATGAGCGCAAGCGGTTTATCAAGGAAGTGTCCGAGTCCATCGTGCGAATCTACGGCCCGAACGCGACCCTGCGCGGTGTTGCTCTGACGGAGTACCTGCCTGAGTCCTACGGTTACGAAGGCATCACGCGGTACGAACGCTCGCACCGCTGACCGCCCACCTGTCGTCATCCCCGACAAGCGAGACCAGATCGCTCCGCACGAAAACGCCAGAGGAGACAATATGATCGACGCATAGTCGCCTATCTACCGACCACTCCATCTGGACAGGATCGTGCCACGGAACATGACCCACCGGCGCTCCGTGCACGAGGTCGTTCTTACCGACTACGAGCAAGTCAATGACGATGAGATGATCGCTGTGGCGGAGGTTCAGCGAACGCACAAGTACTTCAACGACCATGTGCGCCATCCCTCTGGCCACGACCCGCTTCTCCTCATCGAGATCAGCCGGCAATCCGGAATTTTGATGACAGAAGAATTCCTCGGAGCGCCTTACTCAACGCAGTTCGTCCTGTAATCGATCTCCGGAACCCTCTTCTAGGAACTATTCGAACAGCATGGGGAACGGATCGCCGGCGTCACAGTCACAACCAATGTAGCGACAATACGCGTCGTGAAAGGAATCTCGAAGCGGCCCACCATCCAGTGCACCGTACGCGATCGGGTTAACGAATTAAGGCAGTTCGTCTTCTCGTTCCAAGGCTGGCCGAACGCGCTCTACTCCAGGAAACGCGGCGCCATCCCTTACAATGAAGCAGATTAGCCGGCCAACACGCACCGCGTCCGACCTGTACTTGTTGACCGCCGCTGACCGAGAACGTGCACCTCTCCCCACTCGGGATCGACGACCACTCGCCACGATATGATCGATCTGCACCAAGGTTCTCGTCTTCTCTCCTTGAGACCCTGCCCGGAAAATGACTTTCCAAACATTCGACCAGTCTCCCAGCAAAATGACAATTGACTGTAGTCACGATGACTCCACCAGCCTCACATCTGCTCACGAAGAGAGAGCGGACTCGTTCTATCTGGAACATATCCTCTGCCATTCATGCACTCATATGATTGTCACACTCGCAAGTCGGTCCTCCTCTTTGAATTGCTAAAGGGTGCGACAAATAGCGTGCCGGACAACAAGCGTAAAAACGACTAATGGATATCAACCAATGAGAAATATTATGTGTGCTGTGAATATTCAAAAGTGGCTTGCGTATTCATCCGATTACCACATCAATAGATGGGTTCTCTTCCTTAAAGTGGTAAACGATGCGGTCAAGAATCTGGCATCACCGGCGACATTACTATTTCCAACTGTTTTCCATCAACCTTGTTTTTACCCCCCCCTAGATCCACGGACAGGGTTTTCGGTGTTTCGCCGGAAGCACCTTTCGTGGGATTTTCTTTGGCATCCCGCCGTTTTGGGGTTAAGTAAAGAACAGACGGTCTGTTGCGGGTGTGTTATGTGTGTCCCGCCCATCCTTTGTGAATGCCGAATCCATGATCTTAGGCGTTAATCCGGACCGGCAGGTTTGACCAAGACGACTGGGATGCGCTGAATACCTGGATTGTGAATTGCGGAGGCGTTGATTAAGGTGCGGTCGGCAGCGAGAGTGCAGAAATAGCGAATACTAGTACTTGATATTATCGGTTTCATAACGCTTAAATTCTCTACCTTATTATTTTGGGTTGATGCCACTTTGAACGGCAAAAACGGAGCCACCCATGGCGCAAACAATAAAACAGCAAACTGTTTCAAAAGGACGACAGTCCCAGACGCAAACACGCAAATATTCAGCTGAGGTCATTACGGAAAGACTCAGACGAGTTATACAGTGCTATCAGACCAAGCTTCAGCAAGTATCTCATCACATCTAGTTTTGAGAGCCTTAGCAAGGGTATCGGGACTGTCAAGCAATGTGACTCCGCCGAGAACTTGCTCGAAGGGATTGCGGGTCAGTCGATTTTCTTCCTTCCACTGGTTCATACCCGTTTTGTATGACTTAACCATCAGATGCAATGCGACATCCTCATGAAACTCTCCTTTGATAAGCCAATCAATCGGAGTGAAAAATTCGAATGAAACGCCAAAAGCAGCTCCCGCTCTTGAAAAGTCCTGAATATAATACCGTGACATCCAGTGCACACGATTCTCATAGGAGCCTTTTCGTTCAAAAGTATCCCAGAAACGGGGATTACCACAACTCACCAGACCAAGAGGTCCAACCTCATGGCCAGTCTCTTGCGGAACCTCATACAGAGATTGCAGTATCGTTTGCGCATCTGCTAGCTTGTCATTAGCGCCTATTCGATAGTCGCCGAGCGAATTCAGAAAATTATATGCTACCTCTTCATGTCCCTTCACTTGGTCGGCGAACTGACGTATTTGTTGATCAGACTTGTTCATATCCTGCCCGTTTCTTCTTGCACTGAAATTATCCATATACTGTTCCAAGAGATCCACTGCACGAGGGTCCGCGTCCAGCAGCTTCTCCCCCACACCGTTAAGTACCTGATCGAAAAGTTCGTCATAATTGACCGAGAACAAATTCTCGTTTGCCTGTAAGCCTTTGGCACACCAAGGAAAATCTGATAATTGTAAATCACCGGCATGCAAGACGACCACGCAAGTAAGATCTTCGACGTTCCCTTGTTCCGATGCTTCACTATGAATTTTTTCGTAATAGTCGTGTAGATCGTTGTACAAAGAAGCATCAACTTTGTTCTCAATGGCGATGCTCAGATGTGGGGTATGAACAGCGATGTCAACACGATTACGCGTATCAGTCCCGTTGCTGACCTCGGTTTGTACATAGACACCGTCATTGTCGTCCTCGGAGTATGAATACCGCGCTAGTTCTTCGTCACGTTTATCATTCAATACGGCAATCAACGATTTTACGAACAACCCCGCTAAACCATGCGATTGCAGCGGATCGAAAAAATATGCAAGAAGATTTGAGGAAACAGTCTCCCGACGTGGAAACCCTGCGATCTCGAAAACATTAGGACGTTTGGATCTTTCCCCATCCGATGGGGTAAATGAGAATCTGCCCAATGAGGTCCAATCGTATGCACACTTGCTATCTTGATCGTTCAAAGTAACTGCCTCCTATTTCACTGTAGCCGACGCAGTCACTGCCTCCGACCACTGATATTTCACTATCTTGACTCAGTATTTCCCCAACAATATAAACGCTGATAATCAGGCATGAGAAACAGATGCTTCTCCGCCGCTTGTAAATACGAGAAAATGGATTTTCGATCTACGCTGAGGTCAGACACGATTATGCCCCAGCATTCTTCAACAGCGATTTACAGATCATTCAACTAACACCCTTTTCGACATCAACCTACATCTTTAACGTCACTTCATCTCATCAACTCATTTCTACTCTTGTACCAATAGTTTCATGATTAGTTCTAAGCCCCGGAGTGCCACACCATCTAGCATCAACAGATCACCGTTTGCAGCATCCAGAGAGAACCGTTGGATCACTGAGTCTTTAAGTGCCAATAGTGCCACGGTTCAGTCTGCAGCAGGTACAGGATCCAAAGGAAACAGACGAACTCGATCTCGCTTGGTGTGTGAACATCTTCAGTGACGATCGACAGGTTGAGAAGTCCAAGGTCACGTGCACACATCCCACAAGATTGCAACCGCCCTCGTGACGACAATCGTTTCTACTTCCTTAATCGCATGAGGCGGCGTCGCAGTGGCGCATATGGTGAATCCTCAATTCTTCATGACGCAGATCAGTGTGACGAAAGTCTTGGATGGCGACACGATCGAAGTCAGCGATCACGGACAGGTCAAATCGGTCAGATTGCTGGACGTCAATACGCCGAAGGCCCTCGACCCAAACAAGCCAGTTGAATGCGGCGGGCCCGAGGCCAGTATTTTTCTCAAGGAAATGCTCCCGTTAGGAATGATCGTGCGATTGAGATACATTCATGACACACAGGATAGTTACGTATGAGACCTCGCTGTAGTATTTCTGCAAGAATTTTTGGTCAATGCCACCATCGTTTGCAATGTCTGGGGCACGACTATAACAATCGGAAAGAATACGCATTTTTATTCTCAAATTCAAGACGTTCAGAATGAAGCACGTGAAAAAACAAGTTGGAATGCACCAACCAACACTTGCACGTACGCCGCAGCAACTAACTCAATCCTATGCAGGATCCCAAACCCCAGTCACACCAGGCACCACGGCTACAGTGAACGATCTTGCAGATTTCGTCAATGGAATCGACCCTGATGTTGCATCCGGCGCAGAACTTCTCGCAATATCCAATGGAGACCCGAATAACCTTCCACTCCTGCTTTACACGACCGACGAAATCACAATTATAAGCAATCAGCCGAAGAACACTACAGCAAGTCACAATCTGAGCAGATAGATGCAAAGACCACATAACTCGGATCAAAGAGCAAAAAGAAGAGCGCCGTAAACAGGAACAGCAAGAAGGAGAATAGCTCAAACGTGAGCAGGATCTCGAACAACAAAGGAAGGAACAGAACCAGCAAATCTACAAACAACGGTGGGGGAAGCCATGGTGGAGTGACACCTTAACCACCCGTCGCACCCGTTCCACCGTCGACAGCTTCCCTAACACACCCAATTGAGCGGTTCTGGTAACCGACTATCAAACCCCGATCCGTGCCGGAAATATTTGCATCCAGAGGGAAGACATTTGCTGATATCAACTGCACAACCAAATTTCCACTGTCAGGATGAACAATAACTCTTGTGATTTAACACCCTTTTAACCAACCTCAATCCCCTGTTCGATTGCCCGCATGCTCCACTCTTCGCTGACAATGAGAATACCGTATTTTCAAGCTTTTGCACTTCGCCGAATTCCGAATCAGGATCTGCGGCAATCAGCAGTTTCACCTTGTTGGTGACATTCGGCAAGACCAAGAGTCCGGGCGCTTCGAGTGCCTCGATCAATTCTTCTCGCTGCACTTACATTGTCCTGGTAAGCGCCACACGGTCATCCTCAACAAGACGGAACTGGCCCAATGCAGCATTAGATAGCGACTTATCCTTACGAAGGATATGTCTCCTGCACTCCCCTCGATACTGGCATGACGGCCCGATGGCGTGCTTCTTCTGTCGCTGTCGCACCTGAATACCTTATCGACAATCCTTTGTGGGATATCGAGCAAGTGACCAACAGCTTGCGGTTGAGGGATTTCTGGGGTGGTCAGTCTGTCGTCACCCCTGCGACCTGGGCGAGTGCTGCAAAAAAATTGCTCATGAATCCTCGTGCACGATGGACGATCAAGATCAACTGCAGTAGCTGTGTCCGCCAGGACCGCTTTTTCATGTTCGGGCAGCCGTGCGTTAGCCAGGTAGCGATCAAGCAGATCCACGTATTCGGCCTCCGAGCCAATGTTGGGACTTCCGGACACTCCTTTGACACGATTGGTGGCTACGTTAATGAGCATGCTGATCTACCATCAATAAGATCAGCAAATGCAGCATTTAATGAAATAGAACCTGGCGTGGAAATCCAAAAAATACCGGATAGTCTTTTAGACGCTCCGAATACCAAATCATGGAATTCTGTCATCATTGATCGTCATGACTAATCTCAGTACCGAGGCAGGAATTCGAAGACGCTCGGTCTCAATTGGATGGTGTGAGTGTGAGCCAGGGACGCTGTGCTCGAAGTCAGGCTTGTAAACTAGTTCCCAGAGAATGAACCAGATAAAATGTACACTCTTAAGCATAGGAAAAAAGCAATTGCAAGACAATCTTTACCTCTCACCTAAAACGAAGGTAGTGCCCAGTTGTTTGCGCGCATTGATTTAGACAGGCATTTGATGCAGTTCCCTTCGTTCATAGTGTCGGAGATGTGGGACATATCAGTCAAGGCAACGGCAGACCGACAAGCCCTCATTCCATTGAATGCACACAACCAACCATATGAATCACGTGGTAGACCTCGTTGCCCAATAGGCATCAGAGGCAACAAACCTCAGTGCCATCGAGTGCAGTGTCTGAACGTGCGGAGGTCTCATACTGTGTGTGTTTGGAGAGCAACCAGTCCAGAAACAATCGCAGATCACCGCCATCACGCTGGTGTTTCAGCGTTCTGAGTGCTCCGCATTCGTGTGAGGGGCACCACAATGCATCTCTACTCGTGGTGCCGGTGCTTCAATCGCACGATTGCATGAAGAATAGGAGGATCTGATCATCACCTCATGAAAGCAACAAACACCAGCCATACTCCCATACGGAATCCAAGCCGATGTCAGATACACATTATTTCCGGGGGCGCATTCAACCCAACCAAGCACAACCCCACCATCACGCCTACGGTCGTGAGGGATAGAAGCCCAGAACAATGCACCTTTATTGCCTACTAAACCAATAGTTAGCCAACCAAAGTGTACTTCTAATTGTCTGCGTCAAATCATTTCCAGGCCATCAAGACCATGTTTGCTCCTGCGATATGGAATCGTTCAGATATGACCGATATCGAAAGGTAATTTGACCTCGTCGCTTGTAATTGACAATATTGTGCGCCCACGCGGATGGGCTGACCCCATTTCGCTATAAAACATTTAGATTAGAACCAGCTAAGTCGACAATAACAATTATTGGACTCTCAATTAAGTGAAAATATCATCTTTGATACACGTCGGGATAACAATTTCATGAGCCCTGACACTCTGAGGGCTCACTCCCCTTTGCAGTCGTTACTATCGCACTGTAAACCAGATCGTCTTCATGTGTGGGAAGTGTTACTCATCAAACGGCATCATAACTACTATTTTCTTATCATTTACCACAATGTCAGGAAACTTCAATACAGCAGTGTTCTGTATTGTCTCATGGCCATTATCAGTATTCCCAATCCTTCTAAATAGATCGCCTTCAACTACCATCCATCTAGTTCTTGCCTCTAGCCAAGAAATCTCAGGTAAGATTCGAGATAATCGTGAAGCGAGGGATGTAGCGCTCACTTGAATAAGAGTATCTGTATCATTCATTCCGCGGTAACGGATTCTTGCAACTGCAGACGGTTTGCGATCTGATTCTGGAGATGTACTCGTTGATAGTATCCTCAATAGTTCAAAATTAGGAGTCCCGTCTTTTTTTAACTTGAGATTCAACAGCAGGCCCTGTGGCTTCGAATAGCCTGTCAGGAAAGACCGGCGCCGATTCATCATTTCAAATTATCACGCTAAACATTAATCTCCAATTTGAAGAGAAAATGTAATGAACAAAAAGGATTTGTTTACAGTCTCTGTAGAGTTCAGTGTAACTTGCATCTTATTAACTACCATTTCTGAAAAAAGATTTGAAATAGTGCATCAAATCTGAAAAAAGTTTGAATGCGTCTTCTTCACGTGCATTTTGAGCAAACAGCTCTAACGATTCCCCCTTTGAGACTCCACATCGCTTAATAAGCGCTATGCCTACGCTATTTTGGGTAAAAGAATCGAAACCGTCAGTACCGAAATCAAGTACACACCCACCTCGATTAAACGAACACAGAAAAGCTTCTTTTCCAACAAATGACAATTGATTTTGGGAATCAGAAAACAATTGCTTATCAGTCACTGTGACAACTCTTCAAACTCTTGAACAGGTATTGCTGTATCGAAAAGCCCAACCCGCAGATCATGCTCATGTTTATCAATACCTGCATAGGATAGGCTGTCGTCTTCATAGCGTTTGAATTTGTAGACAGCATCGTTCATGCGCGCGCTATTGAATACGTTCAAACTCAGGAGCAGCTCAAAATCCTCTTTGGTGAGTCCTGTTACTTTCTTGAACAACTCCGGCTCAAGCTTGGTAATGACATCGCGTAAGGTCTGTTCGCGATAATCAGTCAAGTACATGAAGATAGGGATTCGCGTGGCAAACTTAATCAGCTTCTTCTGAATCTGCTCACGCAAACTTTTGGTTTCTTTCTCATCCTCCCGCACCTGTTTCTTTTCATCCGCAGAGAGCTTCTCGTCCTTGCTCTTCATCTCTTTGAGTTCATCGGACTTATTGATGATTTTTTCGAGATCATCATTGAGTTTTCGGAAACCTTCAATACTCATCAGCGCATCCATTGCCTGCTGATTGTTCATGAGCTTGCGCAGTGTTAGATCGTCGACGTTTACAAGCAGCGCACTTTCCCAGCGTTTGGCAAGCAGCGTCGCCGAAGTACCAGAAGAAGCAATGTCGAGAACATCCGTCGCATTGATCTGCTTCATGCTGCTTCCGTCATAGGCAAGCACAGGCAGGAAATGAATGAACTCACTCACACTCTGCTCAGGTGAAGTATTCTGGTCAGGATGCAATGCGCAGCTGTAATCGGCAATCTGCCTGAGCGCCCTCGTCGGCGCAAAGTCAAATACATAGCATTCCTTTTTGAGGATTTCTTGTTCGTTAGGATGCATTCCATCTGGATTATCAATTACCCACGGTGACTGAACGCGAAATGCCGCTTGGAAATACGTCTCAGGACTTTTGAGATTGCGTAACATCAAGATCCCAGTCCAAGGTTTGACAGTCACCCCTGTTGTCAACTTACCGCACGATAAGGTGATTGTTTTCGACGCAAGCGGGTCAGCCATCGATTTACGAACAGGTTCCAAGGCAGCAAGGCCAATGCCAGCTGCAGCGCCTGCGGCAACGTTCACCGTGTAATCACGGAAAAATACATTTTGTCGTTCCTGCAACAGATTCGCCATAGCATAGCAGGATGCCACAGATGGCATGAACCAGAATGTGTGAGTCAGGATGTTTTTCAGACGTGCATCGGAGAAGGGCATGGGTGGCTTCTTCGCACCCAGCTTGAGTTCGTCTACCGTTGTTTCTGCAAAACCTCCACGGAGAAGATCAAGCCACTTTTGCACTTCGCTGCGGTGCTTGAAACTGGCTTCGTTGCCCTCACCGACAGCGGAGAAGAACTCGTTGAGGTCGAACTCGTCAAATTCGCCGCCCGAGGCGATTTCGCGAATCTGGTCAGGCATCTGATAGGTCATCAACACCATGCGAGGTAACGACGAGTAAGGATTGTCAGCGTTTTCGGGTTCCCACTGCTCTTTCGCCCGTTGCTCGTCAGAGTACGTCCAGTTAAAAATCTGTTCTTCGATGAACTCACCGTTAGCGATAGCCCGGAACGGCGTTCCGGATAGAAACAGATAAGCACCCGTGGTGATCGGCAGGAAATCCGTATCGCCCATCGCAAAGCCCTCATCGATGAGCTGAGCGACACCGTTCATATTGTCATTTTGCTCTCGCTTATCCTCTTCTTCGAAGAGTTCACGTGCACTGTCTCTCCAAGCACCGAAATGATATTCGTCGAAAATAACAAGATCCCAGTTGATCTCATGCACCCACTCATTACGAGCTTTAATGCCACCAGCCTCATTCTTACCCAAGTAATCCTGGAACGACCCGAAGCACACTATTGGCCTAGATTTATCTGCCTTACCATATGTAAGTTGAGTCTCGCGAGAGATGAACTGCCATCCGTCAAAATCCTCATGTGATTCAAGGTCCTCACGCCATGAATTCTCGACTGCTGGTTTAAAAGTCAATACGAGCACCCGTTTGTATCTCTGAGCTTTTGCGAACTCATAACTGGTGAACGTTTTACCGAAGCGCATCTTCGCATTCCAGAGAAAACGCGGCGGCTGACCTGGATTGTCTTGATTGAATTTCGTGAAATACTCTTGTGTTCTCTTTACGGCTTCAATCTGCTCTGGGCGCATACCGAAACGCTGCGTACGCTCGGTCAATGAACTCCTACGTTCACGTACAGCCGAAATTGCATTCTGAACGTCTGTGACCGAGCAGATAAACCACTCACCAGCTACGTGCGTGAACTGTTGCTTGAGCAGCTGGTGAACGGCATGATCATCGAAGGTGGAACCGTCATCACGCATTGCCGTTTCTTCAAGCACGATACGAACTTGTATATGCGCAGTTCTCGTCTGCTCTGCGATTCTGGTGCGAATATCACGGTCTGTGTATCCTACTTTGAGCTGTCCTTTATGCGAAGCATCGTCAATTGCATAAGCGTAGATCTTAGGCGTAATCGCAGGTCGCTGAGGAAAGAAACCGTCAGGCATCGTTGTCACCATTCATAGGGCGAATACAACTTTCAATGAATAATTGCTCTTCTTTTGTGATGCCATATTTCTCGTACAACTTTTCGTCAGTCCATTCTTGAGTGCAGTCCTGAATAGGAACAAAAGCATATGCCTCACGTGTAATATGCTGGGAGAACATAAACTGCGAAACCAAGAATCTAAAGAAACGTGTTTCCATGTAATTTCTGAGATTCTCAGCTTCTCTTTCACTATCAAATGCTCCTACAACTAGGTACGTCTCGTTGCAGATTACTTTAGGTGGCAGGATGTGAATTTTAGTAAATACCTTTCTCATACCATTCTTATCAGGGCTACCAGCATGATCATAAGCAGAATATGCTGCAATGACCTTATACTTATTGATCCATTCGCGACCATTAGTCACTTCCGCGCTGGGGAATCGACCTTCACCATTTTGCCAATGGAGTATGAGATCACCTTGTTGACGAGGCCGTACGTTAGTGGCAAGTCCAAATGGCTTACGACTTGAAACCTGAGTGTTCATCATTGACTCATGTCTAGACACTACTTTACGTACGACTGGAACAGCACGGCTGTTTCGAATAAAAATGGTGAACTCATCCAAGCCTCGAACGCTCTCATGCTCTTTACCATTAATTACGTTAATTACATTGCAACTACCAGGGTTGTCTCTATCCCACAGAAAATAGCAGACACCTCCCGCAAGATCCACACCCGGGAAACATTCGTTTGCATTTTCGAAATCAACAAGCTGCCGTATACGTTTGTCCGCAAGCATAGAGGAACGAAAACTGTTTAACCCCTTGCCACCGCCGAACCAACGAGACGGAATAATCATTGAGAGGTATCTTGGGTTAAGTTTCTCTGCCTGTTCGACAAACTTGTGATAAATCGGTGCAGCACTTTTACCGTAACCACCGTCGCTAAGCTGATATGGTGGGTTGCCCACGATGACATCAAACTGCATATCGTTGTAGATCCTCTCGGGATTAAATGTATGGATGAACTCGTACGTATAACTTTCAAGATCGCTCCCACGGTCATACTGCTCTTTGCTAGCACCGCAATAGACGCAGTTGTTCCCAGCCCATGTATGCTCAATCGCCCTGTAATGAATGTGCCCGTTCGCATCATCAAAAAGCGGTTCAATAGAGTATTCCCCATTTGCCTTCTTTGAGCAATAGAGTGTGCGACGAGCAAGGAGCGCAGTCAATTCAGTGATTGCGATACCCCAAACTTGATAGTTCAAAATATGATTGATTCGCTCTTGCAAATCCGGGAACTCATCCTCTAAACCAACGAGTAGTCGCTTGGTAATTTCGCGAAGGAACACGCCGGTTTTAGTGAATGGGTCTAGGAAAGTAATCGAACTGTCATGCCATATATCCGCTGGCAATAAATCCAATACTTGATTCGCCAGCTGCGGCGAGGTGAACACCTCATCATTGGAGAGGTTCGCCAAACAAGACAGTACGTCCGGATTGTACGACATATTCCCAAGCTTCAAACGGCTACTCATATTGGTTCACTTCCATGAAATGCGTAAGCGGATATTCTTTAATTGGCGTGGATATAGCTCTACCAACGGCATCTTCATCGACGTCCATATTCTCAACCATGTCAAGTGTTGGCGCTGCAGTGGCGGTGTTCAACAGTGAATCGAATGTAAAGTCGCGTCGTTTAATCTTGCTGCCTGTCACCAGTGACCATTCAGGGAACACGATTGGACTACCGTCGCTCTTAGTGAGCGTTAGCGCATCGCCGCACAAAATGTTCTTGTTAAGTAGGTAATGAATCGCGTCCCGAAACTCAGGTTTGCAGTTCTCCTTGAATTTACGAGTGTATTGCTTATTGACGATACCGAAGAGACGCTCGCGACATTCCCCAACATTGTCCTGCATGATATCCACTCCGTATATCGATGACACAGCCACGAACGTATACCGCTCATATTCGAGCTGACTCTTGCCATACCGTTTATTCACCACTGCGAGCTTGCGTCTCAGTACTTCGGAAAGGAAGTTGCCATCGCCGCATGCCGGCTCCAGGAATCGACTGTCGATACGCTCAGTCTCCCTCTTTACCAAGTCAAGCATAGCGTTGACTTCACGAGGATTGGTGAACACCTCGCCGTGTTTCTCAACGCGCTGCTTAGACTTGACTTGTGACGACATTTCTGACCTCCGTGTAGGCTCTCATATTACTGTTTTACGACGATAATCCCGACAAACTCAAAGCATTTGACGATTCCAGTCAGGGTTGGTCAGTCACAAATTTGCAGAGCGGTGGTGGCCTATCGTGCTTCTCCTGTGCGCTTAACCAACTATGATCTGAAACGGATTATATAAGTTCCAAAAGGTTAATTCATTATTCTCTATGATCTGCCCGTATCGGGTGACTCTGTTTTGTACAACACTCCAGAGCATATTTCATTCAACGTTACCTAGACTGCTATGTAAAGCGAGATATCATCAGAATATGAGCGGATGCACAGCCCCTATACTGGGACACAGAACAGCAAGCGGAGCCGCAGCGTGCCCTATTCACGGAAGAGGCGGCTATGGATACTATTCACCCGCACCTTCATATTACAGTCGGTCGGATTATGCGCATTCATATAGAGCGAGCAGTGACATGCGGTACTCATCTGGAACAAGTACAGTACGGCCACAATGGTCTCCAAGCACTTCACCAGTAACATACACATCTGATGAGATCCGCGCACTGACACCGATCCGTCGTACTATCGAATCCGATTTCCGCCCTGAGAACGATCTCCGTGATATTTTCCTCTGTCATGCTTGGGATGATAGACACGGCATAGCCACGAACTTACATGACAGACTTGTGAATCAAGGTGTGACAGTCTGGTTCAGTGAAAAGGACATCGTACTAGGTGAACCATTTTTGAGAGAAATCGATAGAGGTCTCGCTAAATCGCGCACAGGTATTGTCCTTGTAACTCCTGCCCTATTAAAGCGAATTGACAGTCGCGGTGTTTCAGATAAGGAACTTTCTGAACTTCTTGCTAGAGACATACTAGTTCCTGTGCTGCACGATACTACATACGAAGAACTCCGTAGAATTAGTCCATTGCTTGCCTCTCGCAATGGCTTAGACACTTCGGCTGATTCTTTAGAGGACATAGCGATTAAAATCAGCGAATTGGTTGCATTTGAAGACAATCTAGCAACTGCGTAGTTTCGCCATTGGCAGATGTGAAGTGCGCACTCATACGGTGAGCTTCATCGACAATGGCGATATCCCAATGCACATCCTTGAACATGTTCAATCTGTCGTCATCACGCGCGACCTGATCCATGCAGCAAATAAGCAGTGGATGATCTCTGAAAGGATTGCCGGTCGACGACAATACCTGCATATACGGATCAAATTGCTCAAAATCAAGCCCGAACTTCGAACTAAGCTCGCCAGCTTAGCCAAGCCCCCCCCCAAACAAGGAAATGCTCATGCGTTCCGCAGCCGAACGCATGAGCATTTCCTTGATGTGTAACCCGGCCATGACTGTCTTACCTGCACCAGGATCGTCAGACAGCAGGAAACGAAGCGGCACCTTGGGCAGCACGTCTTCATAGACGGCAGGAATCTGATGCGAAGCACCTCAGCAACAAGTCTGAAATTCTCCGGGTTGGCATCAAACGGCAGTACACGGTCGGACTGCCGAGCCAGATGCAGGTGCTTGACGGATTCCACATCAACGATTTCCTGCCCAAACGTCGAGCCATCCCCTGCACCGTAATACACCGTGACATCCTGGTTGGGCACGATCCCTGAGACGACTGCACCGGCTTTGATATCGGAGAGAGTTAGTTCCGAATCGACCATGTTATCTTCCAAGTCCCGTTCTTCAGTCTTCAGTATCGTTTTGCCTCCCCCTATCGGAGCACTATCACCAATACTGAGATTATGCTGATTATATGACAATCAGCGATGAGAACTTTCAAGAACTTGTACAGTGTCTAGGTCGATGGGCATTGGCCTATTTTCTTAACTGCAGAGCCGAAGACATAGACATTCAAGGCAAAATCATGAAGAACACATCTCCCAAGCAGGACCAGACGCTTCTCACATTATGCGCGTTATTCATGAGCCGCAAAAGGGCAACGCCAAAAGAACTTCCCAGAGTATTTGAGTCCGATATTAGCCACCTAATCCATGGAGAAACATCAACCGGGAATGCGCTACGCGCAGCCAGCGGCGGCGAACTACACAAGGTGCCTAAGAACATTAAAGAAGGGGAACAATATCTATTCAAGATTACCGAATCCGTTTATCCCGCTTTATTGATTGATTATAAACAGCCACCTGAGAATGGTGCCAATTCTCGGTATTGGTCATATGACACGTATGGTAATCCTGTCAATAGGGAATTCTGTAACTGGTTACGCATAAACAATGAAGCGTTCAAACATTTCAGTTCTGGCAACCAGACCCCAACTCTTTATTTAGTCCATAGCTCTGGTTTTGCAGGAAGCTTTCAGTTATATACGTTGGCAGAGCATGTCATCGATACAGCGTGGATTACTGCACTACGTAACAAAGAAACTAAAGATCCGCCGACTTTTACTGACTTGTTTTCTCAGGTTAAAAAAGTATTCGATGAAGTCAGAAATGGACTATCAACAGGCGAATATCATGGTATTGCATTAGTGGGTCTGTCGGGTGTTCTTCTACCCAATAGCGTGCAGGCATTTGACGTGGCCAATGTAAGAGTTCGGCGTTGGTTGCAAAGTGATACGCGTTTCTCGTCTGTTCTTGATGATCGATATTATTGTGGCGGTTCCGATGCAGGTTCAGAGGGACACCGGTTCCATTACCGAGGCGACATAGTGGCCGAAATACCAATAACTCTTAAGGTTACTGTTCCACAGCCACCGGAAGAAAGTTCTTCAGAAGAACGTTCTACAGAATTACATAGTCTCAGCAATGAGCTACGAGAGGCAATCAACTATAAAGTTCATTTGGTCCAGCTTGCTTTGCTGCTCTCGCAACAATCAAATTCTCCATCTGGGAGATGGACCTGGCAAACGATAATTGATCCATTATCCAACGGGAGCAGTATTGCTTTTGAGTCCAAAAGCCCTTACATCAATACTCAAGGCGCGCTGACATTGACTACCGATGATCTGGAAAACTGGAAGATTTGGTTGGAACGGATTCTGCAGCATGAGGAGAGTCTGCGAAATTGCTTCATCGGTGTTAGACATTTGCTGTCGGCTGTCAATGAACGAGAGAATCCGGATGACAGGTTACTTGACGCAGTTGTTGCTTGGGAGAATCTTGTAGGTGTTGATCATCAAACAACATTCAGAGTAACTGCAGCTTTGGCCTGCTTGCAATCTGATGAACCAGAAGTTTATCAGGAGAGACAAAAGCAATTCAGTAAAATCTATAACGTCCGAAGCAGAGTGATTCATGGATCTGACACAGCGGACAAAGTTGAAGTGGAGTTCAGACAAACGTATGGAGAACCTGCCAGTGAAGTAGCGATTGCAACCGCTGTCAAGGCTTACCAAGCAGCATTAACATCACATCTAGAAATCCTTCATATACGCGATAGTGAAACACGCAATCATTGTATTATAAAAGGCAAAGTGATTGAATCTATCCATAACGAATGTTCTCATAAATATGAATGGAGCTGATCGCAAACACTGCTTCTTTGCGACATTTTAAATTACGACACCATTCTTGTGGTCGGTGTCATTTTTTCTTGGCGATGAACCTTGATACCGCTTTAACCACTTTCGGCCCATACTTGACTGCGAAGCCCGCTATTGCAAGAACTACTGGCGCTATCGGAGCAACTGTCTTTGCAAACTGACTGCGACAGTTGTCGCACTTGCTGTACCTGTATGTCGACGGGAGTTCTCGATGACATTTCTCACATGTGCGAATCTTCCCAACGTTGAGGGTTGATTTATCATCTTCGTCTTTGTCATTTTGGTTCTGTACCGGACGTTTCAGTGGGTTCATAGTCGTCGCCTTCCCTCGTGTCAGTATTTTCACTGTTGTTCTTCATTGGTTCGAAAGCACTAAGTAATTGTTTGGGAACTTCTTCATCATCGTCGAGTTCCTTGAGATCAATAGCTCTTTGCGCTATGTCTGAGAATTGATCAACAACGTTTTCAAGTTTACTGCCTTGCTTGAGATTCGTATTAATCCGTAACAAGGTGTCACGGTCATCGAGCTTATTATCAGTGATAAAGTCTCTGAATTCAACTAAACATTCTTTGCTCGCACCCATTTGGCCCAACATGAGGTAGCCTTCGCCCTCAACTCGGACAGCGTTGGTAATTGCTACTAAATCTTGCAGTGAGTCCTCCGCTTTGACGGCAGAATCTTCTTTTGAAATCGAGTCTTTGATCATGCCCAATAATGGTTTTTCAGAATGCGACTCAATGTATTGTTTCTTCTCAGTGAAATTCCTCATGAGTATTCGTTTAGCATCTGTTGCCGAAGAAATAGCCTGCAAAACATAGAACTCGCGTAGTCGACTATCGGCAATAGCTCGCGCCTGTATGAGCTTGTCCCAAGCACTTTCGGCCATTGCCAGCCGGTCATTCTGAAGACCGGACTCCAATTGCTTGATCCCTTCGTTCACGCTATGAACCTCGGCCAGCACCAGCGAAAGCGCTGCCTGAGTTTCCAGATGTTGCATCGCTTGGGTCAGATCTGCTGGAACCTGAATTTGTTCCAGCCGCACCTGCTTAACGAACCCTTCTTTACCAAAAATTGTTGGCAGTATTTCTCCATTCTTATCCAGCACAAGACGAAGCGTTCCTTCATCAATCAGTTTTTTGTAATAATCTGATATCTTCGCTACCCAATGTGTTTCGTTCTCACCAGTAGCCATTTTCATAATGAGATCCGCAAGTGACGGGAGAGTCGTTCGTATATATTCCCAATTGCCGAAAAACTGCATAAATGTCTTGTTATCACTAGGTGCAGCATTTACAAGCTCAGACTCGACTATATTTTGCCGGGGGTTCCATCGTTGTATTTCATATTTGATCACAGGGAGGTGCTGGTATGTATCCTGCTCACTGATCGGTTTGCTCACGTCAGAACTTATAAATCCGCAATGTGTGCATGTCCGAGCTTTGCTGGAAATGCTTGTACCACATTCAGGGCACATAATCATGCTCATTACAATCACTCATTCCGAATACTGTTGGTGGATTGAGAGCTTTGGTTTTGGCTTCCACTCTGTGAAAACATACAACACCCAAGATTGAACGGCGAGAAGAATTCCCACGGTAACAAGATCGGATCCAAACCGTTGAAGGTAGCCGAAAGTTGTTGACTTTTCTTGATAGTTTTTACTCACTTCATCGTATGCGTTCGAATTCGAAGATGTATCTGAAGCCGTGTTATGCAGAGATTGAGTATATTCGTCATATGCTTTCAATGACCCACTGGCCGAGACGATTGACAGTACAATTCCCAAAACAAAGACAGAAACGGCAATAATCAAAACCCAAAGCGAAATCTGTTCCTTAAGATTACTTTTCTTAGTCACATAGATAATTCTCGTAGGTACATTATTAGGCGGTTCTTGCACAGGTGATACTTCGGCATTTTCATATCCTGACATTGAGCAACTTCCTATAAGTTTCGAGATTATTTGTCGCGCACAGATAAGAACAGAATACTCTCATTGTTCTTGAACCGAGAAACCATCAAAGTGAGATCGTTAAGGCAGCCGATGGAGTAATTACCATCCATCTTTCGCCTGACCCAAACGACCAATCACTCTGTGCTTCACACTTAACCATATCGCGCTCACCGCCCAAACCGCTTCTCGAAAATCTGCCACATCTCACGCAGGCTCTTGCCGCCGCTTTCGCGCTTCCAGAAATCCAGGGCGTGGGTGGAAGTCCCACCTACGGCGACCAAGGCGGCGAATGGGCTGGAAGATTGTAGTGCCATCGTGCAGCCGCAGGTCGCTAACCGCGCGTTCTACGCGGCCATCGGTATTTGCTTAGACGGGTGGCTGCGACGTGTTGGGCATTTGGGGGGTTCACCCGCCTCGGAGGGTGCCAACTACTGGTTGAGCGTGTTGACCGATTTGAAGAACTGGGGAGTGGCGGACGTGTCCTTCCTGATCTACGACGGGCCCAAAGACCTGCTCTACGTGGTGGAGACGGTGTGGCCGCTGCCGATCATGCAGACATGCGTGATCCACCTGATGCGCAACACCTTCAAATACGCATCTAAGAAGGACTGGGACGCGTTGCGTCGCGATGCCAAAGCTCATCTACAAGGCCGCCACCTTGGCAGCCGTAGAAACTGCGCACGACGACATGCTCGAACACTGATGAACCACGTATCCGGCAATCATAAGCTTGTGATTCAAAACGTGGAAACATTCCACTCCCTTCTTGGACTACGACGTGGAAATCCGTATGGTCATCTGCTCGACCAACGCGATTCGCGCGTCTGAACACCCGGTTCCGCCGTTCCATCCGGGCACGCGAGCATTTCCTTGGGCGCGCAGTCCGCATTGAAATGTCTCTACCTGGCCGTGCATTCACTCGATCCCATAAGCAAAGGCCAGATACGATGGTTGACCAGATGGAAACCCGCATTGAACGGGTTCGCTTTCTCTCTTCGCCGACCGCTGGCCGGACAGTAAGAAACAATAATGAAAAATAACAGTTACAAACATAACGAGACGGACCTGACAGAAGATAGCAGCGTGAGGTCATCCAGAATCCACAACCTTAACACCTACATAACTATGTGCCGGCTGCCAAGCATACAAACGGATAATAGACAACAACCAATGAGAAAACATTATGTATGGTGTGAATATTGAAGTCTTTGGGAATGTGTGGATTGAAGAACGTGCCGTTCCAATCAGTAAGGTGTCCACAGATGAGCTATTCCGTGTGTCGGAGGCGTGCCGAGAACATCACAAAGCAGGCATGCAGGTCATCAATTTATAAAAGATTTCAGGCCAATTCATTGAGAACAATTCTTAGATTGCATACAGATAGCCAGATCTTGAGTCGAGTCTCCTATGGGATTCGGCACACTCTGATAGTGGCTTTCATATTCATCCGATTACCACATCAATAGATCGGCTCTCTTCAATGAAGTGGTAAACGATGTGGTAAATAATTTGACATTACGGACAACAGCACTGTTTCCCAATGTTTTCCGTCAACCTTATGTTTTCTCCCTAGCTTCACCTGGGGGGGAAGTGTCGAACTCCATGTTCAGCACTTCCTCTGTTTGTTTCATCACGGTGGCTCCGTCGAGGATGTTTGCTTCCCTGTCGGACAGAACGTTTCTCCGTCATCGCCGTTCACAGCCTGACGCCAAGGCGACGTCCAGGACCATAGAGACGTCGTTCGATGACTCACGCTGCAAGAAACAACGGTATGGGCAGATATCTCCCAATCCAGCAACTCCAAACCAATAGTTCCAAACCAATTGCTCAAACCGGCAGCCCAAACAAGGTCGCGTAACCACACAAGCTTGCTCAGGACAGGATTTCGGCTGTAAAGTACTTGCGCAACGCCTGAGCCGTGAACGAATTACCGTGCATAAGCAGTTGTTCCGGAGGGCCTTCGAAGAGGATGTGCCCGCCGTTTGCCCCCGCACCTGGTCCGACATCGACAATCCAGTCGGCCTGCCCGATGAATCTGAGATTGTGTTCTATGACGACAATGGTGACCGACCTGTTGACAATCAAGGACTTGAGCAGGTCGATGATCTGCTGGATGTTTGATTCGTGCAGCCCGCTGGTGGGCTCGTCCAGGACCAGCAGCTTCGTGCTCTCGTTCATGAGGAACTTGGCCAGTTTCAGACGTTGCAGCTCACCACCCGAGAGGGTGTCCAGCGACTGCCCGATTGACAGGTACGAGAGCCCGACCTCTTGCAGATGGCGCATGGCCGGCCCCAGTGATCTGGAATACAGTCGCTGAGCCTCTTGCGCCGTCAAGGCAAGAGCCTGCGCGATATTCAGCCCATGGTGACGATACCGTAATGCCTGTTTGGAATATCGCGTTCCGTTGCAGTCTTCGCACACCGCCGAAGTGTCGGCTAGATAAGCGAGGTCTAGCGTAATCACGCCCTTGCCCTTGCAAGTGGGGCATCTTCCTTCACCGTTGTATGAGAACAACGAGGGGTCTTGATTCGTGGCGCTTGCGAAATCGGAACGCAAGGCGTCGAAAACGCCCAGATAGGTGAGGAGATTCGAGCGGTGGGTCGTGTGGATGGGTCGTTGATCCAGCAGTATTCCTTGCTGCTGTTTGAGCAAACCTTCCGACACCAAGGTGCTTTTCCCTGAACCGGCGACGCCGGTTATCACGCTTAGCGCGTTCCTCGGAATTCTGGCGGAGACGTTGTCGAGATTATGTTTTGTGACGTTCTCGATTTCGAGGAATTCACCATCTACCGCCGAGCCTTGAGTCATCGTCCCGCGATTTCGCAGGGCCTGGCCGGTTCCGGTGTCGCTGGACAGCAGTGCAGAGTAAGTACCTTGGAACGTAACCGTCCCTCCGCGGCTCCCTCCTCCGGGCCCCATATCAATGACATGGTCGGCTATGTTGATGAGTTCCGGGTCGTGATCGACCATGACGAGAGTATTTCCCTTATCTCGTAACCCTTGGAATATTTGCGCCACACTCAGGAGATCATGCGGGTGAAGACCCACACTAGGTTCATCGAAGATATACAGCACATCACTCAAGGGACTGTTGAGATAGTTGGCCAGCTTGAGACGCTGCGCCTCGCCGCCGGAAAGTGTTGTCGTCACCCTATCCAGACTGAGATAGCCCAACCCCACCTTGACGAGATTATCTATCTTTGCGGTTATCTCCTTGACTATCACAGCCGATGAGCCGGCATCGATTCCGTTCATCCACTCATGAAGCTGCCGAATACTCATCGAACTGCACTCCGCTATGCTCGTTCCTTTGATTTTCGCGGAAAGCGCCTGCTCATTCAACCTCGTTCCCTTGCACGACGGGCATATTCCGGTCTGCGTGATTCGCGTGATGTCATGCTCGTAGGTGCTTGAGTCCCGATTCATGATTGCCTCAATCCTCGGAATGAGACCTTCGTAGCTTGCGCTTTTATGCCATTGCGCCGACGGGTGCGTCGGTTTCTGCCGCTTCCCGTACAGCAGGAGCTCCAAGGTCGCAGCAGGCCAATCTTCGACAGGCAAATCATTGTCGAAGAAACCGGATTCCGTGTATCTCGTCAGTCTCCAACCCCCGGGTTGAAAGGTTGGGAAACGTATGGCCCCTTCCTTCAGGGTTTTAGACATGTCAAGAAGAGATTGCGGGATTATGGTTCTCGCAAAACCGAGTCCCTGACATGTCGTGCACATCCCCGACGGGGTATTGAAGGAATACGCCATCGAATATCCGATGAAGGGCTTGGCGATACGGGAGAACAGCAGACGCAGTGCGGTGTATAGGTCGCTATACGTTCCCACGGTGGAACGTGCGTTTCCGCTGAGCTGTTGCTGACCGACCACCAGGGAAAAGGGCACATTATCTATCCGTCCGACCGTCGGAGCAGGATATTTCGGCAACAGTTGCTGAACATAGGCACTGTATGCCTTGTTCACGTTCCTTTGTGATTCTGCTGCAAGTGTGGAGAAAACAAGGGAAGATTTTCCCGATCCAGAAACACCAGTGACCGCAGTTATCTTATACTTTGGAATGCGCACGGTGACATTCTTGAGATTGTTCGTACTTGCATTCTCAATGATGATATCGCGACCGCTCATCTGGCTGACCTGCCATTACGAAGCTCTTTCACCAGTTTCTGTGACAATTCTTCGAATTGTGACTGTTCTTTTGCTGACCATACGGATCTCGCAACATCTGCAAGTTCCTGATGTTGACGGTCGACGTTACGCATAAATGCTAAGCCCGAAAGAGACAAAGTTGTCTGCAGCTCTCGTCGGTCACCCGAGCCTGGTACTTGCTCAACATAACCGAGCGATTTCAGCTCACCAAGATTTTTCGACAGTTTTGAACGCGATATCCCCAAACGCTCGCTCAACACAGATGGTAGAACTGAGCCTTCCGTCAATGCGAACATGATGTCATATTGAAGCCAAGTAACACCTTGTGGGTTCACGCGATTTCTTTCTGCCACGAATTCGCATTGCAACAGCATGAGAGCCGTGTTGAAGGATGAAGAAGATAAGTCATTTGATTTCATATTGGAAACTATATCAGATATGAAATCAAATGAGCCACTACATTACTGTGCAACACGACAAATTCTCTCATCACAGAAAACATTGGAATCAGCGGTGCCACAGCAAACGGTCGTCACACAGATAGCGCTATGTGGGAACCACTAACGCCAGCAAGTTAGCGGTAAATGCATTTATTGTCTGCTGTCAAAATGACGCAAATGCAACTCAACGGGCACAATGGTGAGGATAGCAAGTACAACCTGCACCACCACAAGCACTGTCGACAACAACGACCGATCATCTAATGAGACGCGCATCGCGAGGAATGATACCGCCAGCGATACCACCACGGAAATTATGCCCACATACAGCCACACTTGAGCTGCATACATATTGCCTTCGCGCCAGTTATCCTCACTTGAACGCGATAGCGGTGTGCGGTAACCAAGCAATCCAAACCTGAAAGAAGAGTCCTTACCGACCCATCTCAACACAGGAACACCAACAAGCAAAACCACAGGAACAATCAACGACACGATAAGAAAGCTTAACCATGACATAGCTGCATTATAGGTCTTCTCAACAAGCTCGATGATCACACAGTACACAACATGTGGTTAGTCATAAACACACGTAACCACACGTAGACCGAACCAGCAACATACTGCTGCAGCACTTACATAGATAGACTTCTCAGCCCTATAACAGACAACACTGCACTCTGACTCTCAATCAAGACACTATCCTTATACAACTTGTCACTCATCCCTACACACAGTGCTCCATACACTGTGTCCCACACACTGTGCTCCACTATGCTTTTCGGATTCAAACTCTCTTGAGTAACCCATGAAGCTTCGTCCGAAAGTCAACTATCACAGCGCAATATTCGATGCATGTGCGTTTGTGTAGGGATTCCAAAGTACAAACCCTCCGAAAACCCTTAAGAATGGCGGAATGACGGTACCTCAATTCCATACCACATCTTGAAAAACGAAATAATCCCTACACAAACGGAGGCCACATGCCATATCGGGCAGTTCTCACAGAGATAGTGAGCGAACACGCTTTAGTGAGCGAGCATCTCCTCTACTACCTGCTCCTTGCTCAAACTAGCAGGATAATACGTAGGCCAATTATCCATCTCTTTCAATGCATCCTCTTGATTATCATCGAGGAAGATATGAAAGTGCGCAGACTTAGCTGCTGTAATCCCATGATCTGAGAACTGGACAGCTCGCGCAGCCCCATCTGGGACATCTCCTGTAGCTGTGAAGAGATAACGCACTCCCCTGTTGCCCTTGGCATAGTCAAGTATGCGAAATCCGGAGTACTCATATGTTGCCGTCACGCTCTTCTTACCACGAGTGAAAGTAATACTGTTGCCGGTTATTGACATGCTGTCGATATCGGTTGCATATCCGACGTCATAGTATTTGGTGTATTCTGCAACGCTCATATCACCTTGCTTAGCTTTAGCCTCCATAACAGGCTTCAAGCTGCCATCTTTGAGCAGAGGATACACAGACTGCCATTCATTCGCATAATCAGCAAGTGATCGATCCTTAACATCTTGAGTAAGGAACCAACCATTGGTAGTGTCGTTGGCTAAGGCCTGATGAGTAATCGTAGTTAACCAACCAAGCAATGTTTGCTGCTTCTTCGGCAGTTGCTCAGTAACAGAAATAATCGTCTTATTACTGCCGATTGCTGCATCGTTAAGCTTTTCAGCGAAACCGCTCATCTCTTGCGGATTGACAATTAGTAGGTCAGTAGCATCTGAAGACACCAGCGCGAGAGCTTCCTTCAAATCAGCCGCACTAGGTTCAGCTTCACTATTCATCGCCTGAGTATATGAGGCAGGTGTACTGTCCACAGCTCCGATATACTCCAGCAGATAACTGATAATCGATTCTGTCGCAACATACTGACGCTGAATTTTCTGACTGCGAGCATTGTTTACCAGTGCCACAAATTCTGCGTAATCAGCATTCCATTCATTGGCATGTCGCTGCACGGTTGCTGCCGTATCAGTATGCTCTCCCGCCTTTGCCATGAATGCTTCTGTAATGCTCTCTGCAGTCGTCAACACGGCCTCAGGGCTGAACCATAAATGAGGATTAGTTGAACCGTGATGATGATGCCCTTCTTCCTCATTATCGCTATGCTCGTGTTCTCCAGTTACTGTAACCCCCATCAAATCGCCCACATTTACAACTGTCTGCTGATCGCTGAATTGTGCCTGCTGTGCCCAACTGTCATATCCGGCACCGTTTACAATCACCACGTCTGCTGAGCTGAGCTTGGCCATATCTGACGCCGTAGCTTCATAGCCGTGAGGATCTGCTGATGTGGAATTAATTAATGAGGTAACTACAACACAGGAACCGCCTAACTCTTCAGCCAACGATCCCCACTGGTTCACCGATGCTACAACCTTAATTGTGGTGCTACACACATCATTGGCATCAGTCGAAGCCGCCGGTGCTCCTTGACCACCACTACTCGTTGATGAGCTACGGAAAAAGGTGACAGCACCAAAGACAAGTGCAGTTACTACCAAACCTGCTATGAAGGAAATCACTAGCGGAAATAGCTTGTGCCCTGCGATAGCTCTCTGTGAAGTTTCACTTGGCACTGGACTAGACAATATAGGCTGCGAGTTTGTCGCTGCCTTCGGTGAATTTGCTGAGGAATCAGTTGATGGGTCGGTGGACGGGCTGAGATTTGAGTCAGTCACGTTCATACTCGTTTCTATATGTTGTGTTGTACTCACCGCTAGCGCATACGATCGATGCTGACCGTGAAGAGATTGCTGACGACGAGCCGCTCAGGAAGGCGGATAGTTAAACACTATAGATAACGATTATCATTTAAGTCAATATTAGTCAGCGTGTCCTCTCCTCAAGCATGTGATCATCTACCTTATGCGTTGGCATTAAACCAGTGGTACGCCGAGCTCTGAATTGAGCAGCTAATGTGGATCACAGATTGATTCATATCAGCCATACAAGAGCAGGCGGTGTAACGCAATGCGCATACTCCCCAATCTCCTCAGTGTGATACGACTATGCTGCTGTCTGCTCATGGTGCTGCTCATCGACACTATTCCGCTGCTATTAGCGGTCTATATATGCGCAGGGATTAGCGATGTACTGGATGGATTTCTTGCACGCCGCTGGCACGTTACCTCTTCACTCGGAGCAACGCTAGACAGTATCGGTGACACTGCTTTCACGTTGACCACGATGTATATCGTTATGAGGATGATGCACTGGCCACAGTGGCTAATCATCTGGATTATTGCAATATGCGTAATCAAATCAATCACAGCAATCCTGGGGTGGTACAAATATCGCTCTCTGGCATTCCTGCACACCAGACTCAATAAACTTGCAGGAATTATTGTTTTCGTCACTCCTGTGCTGTTGCTCATAACAAACGAAGTCATTCTGGCACTCGTACCCTGCACAGTAGCAACACTGGCCAGCCTAGAAGAGCTCTATATCACTGTGTTATCGCCCACGTTGTCACCAAATATTCAGTCTTTCCATTCCCTCTCTCGCGGTGAAGTCAACGCCACTTCGCAACCTACTGAAACAACATCAGGCGTATACTCAGCTGACATCACGGATCGTCATCAACTCAACACATCCGATTTACAGCGCTCACCAACTACCAATCACTCGGAGACGGAAATTCATGACAATGTTTGACATGCTCGTCAATCTCAATAACGATGCGATATTGCAAGAACACATCCGCACGACCGTTCCACATCAACAGGGATACCAGATAGTTCGCACACCCAGCATCTTCAGCGATGAGGTTGCGCACTTCGCTGAACGTGAATTCAGCCCCATGTGGGCCTCGGAAGCACGACACAGCCTCTATCACACCCCGTCAGATAGTTACGCAGCCATCTTCAACAATCATGTGATTGGTTTTTGCGCATTTAATGCCACTGCAAAGGCATTCTTTGGCCCCACAGGAGTGCACCACGACCATCGCGGAAAAGGTATTGGCCGCGTATTACTAGTAAATGCACTGCTAACCATGAAATCACAAGGTTATGCCTATGCAATTATTGGAGGCGTTAACGAAGCTGCAGGCTTCTACGAACAAACAGTTAATGCCACACGAATCGAAGGCTCTGAAGATCACAGCGTTTACACTCATATGGGAATCACCTTCTAAGCGCAACTCACCATAAAGCACCGCAACTCACCGTAACTTAGAGCTTATCCTTCTATCAACGGCATAACGACGACTGCTGGGACAGCACTCCTAGATATGGTTCACAACGATACAGTGCAATGAGCGACTACATGGGAATATTCTGGCGACATCGATCACTTCATCTTTAGATACCCTTAAAGTATGAGAATTCTCTTGCAACGCGTGCGTTCTGCGCAAGTGTCCATCATAGACAACAATCCCACAGCTCAGGGTGATTCGTCATCTCAAGCAGAGCAGACATCTGCCACAACAGGCACAGAGCCTCAAGAAATAGCTAGTGGCTTGTTACTACTCGTAGGGGTTGAAGACTCAGACGGCGAAGCAGAGATCGCATGGATGGCTCATAAAATCGCCAATCTAAGAATTTTCGAAGACTCACAAGGAAAAATGAACCGCTCTGTGCTTCAAGAACAAGGCTCGGTACTCTCTGTATCGCAATTCACCTTGTATGCCGATACCAAAAAAGGCAATCGTCCTAGCTTCACCAGAGCAGGTCGACCAGAACATGCCAAATTAATATGGGAAAGATTCAACGCACACTTAGAAGAAATTGGAGTGCCTGTACACACAGGAGTATTCGGGGCACATATGCTTGTAGAACTGCAAAATGACGGTCCAGTCACCATTTTGCTCGACTCACAACGTTCGACATAGATAACTGCACTAAAAGTGGAGATTATCTATGAATTTATCTACTAAAATCTCCACTTTTAGTGCAGTTATCTATCATCACGATTATATGGCTACTTGATAATAGGTCTGAGAGGCGCCGAGACATCAACCTGATGCTTGTCTCCTATTTTGCTCGAGTCATTAATAATTTTGTCTACCACAGCCTTCTTCAAGGTCATCTGTGATGAATCTCCCCACACAATCAAATATTTTCCATTGCTAATTTGCGTGGTGATTGAATCTTGCGTAGCGGCTGAAACCTTGGTGATCTGAGTGCGCATAGTCTCGGGTAACACAGCTAAGACTTTCAAGGCTTGCTGCACAGCAGCGTCATCTGTGCCTTTGCCGACACTCGAGACGTCAATGATGGGAATCCCATCGACGGATGCTCCCACAGCATTGAGCACTCGAGCTTCCTTATCAACTGCCGTTAGCGCCCCTTTGGCATCTCGCAATACTGCGGCCGGGCGTTGAGCATTCACAGTGATGGAAAGACCGTTAGGAAAATCTTTCTTCACTGTCGCTGAGGTGACGCCAGGCAACTCGCCAATCTGCTCTTCCATGTCACCAGTAGACACCACAAACAGCGATATATCGAGTTGTTGCTTAGCAATAGCTTCAATACGAGAAGAGCTTACCCAGGTATTAGTTCCACTCACCTGTATTGAAGAGGCGCGTAATAAAAACACCGGTGACAGCAACAAGAACCAAAGCAATGCACCAAGAGCGACGAGAGCAGCAACGGTAATTGCTGCCCTCTTCATAACCACATGTGCGTTAGCCTGTCGTTTCTCACGCAAGCGTTGAGAGAAATCAATAACTTTTGGCCGTGTAAACACACCTTCACTAGATACCCCCGCATGTAGCAACCGTGCGTCGACATCGTCGTTGCTGCTCATCACACGAGCATCTACAAAACCATCAGATTGGGATTTAGCATTACTAATTGAATGTGCATTATCCTTCTTAGCCGAACCAGAAGCGACACGACCAAGCTTGCGTTTAGCAGTATCACCTTTTTCAGGCTTGCGCTTTGTTGAAGATGCCGCCTTACCACTAACAGATCGTCGCTTAGCCGAATGGGAAACCGATTCGCGCCGTGAATCCTCTGAACCCGAATCTTGGGAGGAAACACGACGTGTCATAGTCTTTTATCCTGCGTGTGCTTATGCGAGATCTGATCATTCAGCTCTTGACTGCCTTGGCCACGAGCTTCAAGTGCATGAAGAATAACTGGTACAACTTGTGTAACATCACCTGCACCTACCGTAAACAGCACATCACCAGGATTGGCACGCATTGCTAACATCATCGCCGCCTGATTCATATCTTCAACCGCATGTATCCATCCATGCTCGGGTTGATGCGGTAGCTGCTCGGCTGCTTGGACTATCACTGATTCAGTGATTTGTGGAAAGTCCTCTTGCCGTTCTCGTGCTGGGAATATGCCTGTTACCATCACGTCATCGGCTTTGGCAAGCGACTCGGCAAAAGCTTGAGTAAAGAATTCTGTGCGCGAGAAGAGGTGGGGTTGGAAGAGTACTCGCAGCGTGGAGTTAGGATAACGCCTTCTTGCAGCATCGAGCAATGCCGCAATTTCAGTTGGATGGTGCGAATAATCATCTACTACGCTGACTCCTCCGACAACACCCCTGAGCTGGAATCTCCGGTCAGCACCAAGGAATGATTGAGCCGCATCAGCCGCTTGTTGAGGATCTAGACCGAGCAGCGTGCACGTAATGATAGCCGCACTGGCATTTCTTGCATTATGTAAGCCAGGAATTTGAAGCGTCACTCTAACATCAGCATCTCGTCCATCTGGCAGCATATCTGCTGGCAAGTGCAGCGTGAAGCGTTCTTCTCCTGATTCACTCTGTTCACTTTCGGATTGGATACGCGCTACGTGAGCTCCGTTCACATCCCCAAGTGAATCTTGGTCTTGCGTACTATATGCCACAGCGTGGCGCGCTGCTTCAGGATCCATCGCACGCAATACAGCAAGAGCACCCTCATCGTCTGCACATATAACCACATGCTCGCTGGCGTGATGTGCATGCTCAACAAATGCTGCTCTGAAGTGCTGTGCATCTCCATAATGATCGAGGTGATCCGCCTCCACATTGGTTATCACAGCTATTGCGGGTTGATATTTGCAGAAGCTGCCATCGGACTCATCTGCCTCTGCAACCAATACGCTGCCTTTACCTGCATGCCCGCCGTCTAAAGACCCTGTAGGTCCTTGAATGGTGCCTCCAACAGCGTAGCTTGGATCTGCAAGTTCACCAGTCCCAGCATGAGTAAGAATATGGGCAATAAGAGCACTCGTTGTGGTCTTCCCATGCGCCCCAGCAACGGTAACGCCAATGTGGTTACTGAGCAGCAGCGCGAGGATATCACTACGATGAACCAGCCGCTTGCCTTGCTGATAAGCAGCTTGTAATTCTGGATTTTGCTGCTTAATTGCACTTGACCACACGACCGTATCAACGTTGTCAACATTCTCACGACGTTGACCAATTTCAACGGGAATTCCCAAGGTTTGCAATCGCTCAGTTTTAGTACTGGCTAATACATCTGAGCCATCCACCTCAATGCCGTCCTCGTGAAGCATTTCTGCTAAAACGCTCATACCGGCTCCACCCACACCAATAAAGTGTGTGTTCCCCAGACCATCTAGCCCACCGGAATAACCGGCAAACCCCCATCTGGTCGGATCGAGAAGAGGTTCAGTGGCAGATGCGTTCTGCTCGACGCTCGCAACTTCTTGCGAGGCATGGGTCAATTCATGTTCCGACACAGCAAGCAACTCCTTGAAAAGGTATTTACTCCATTATGGACGTGCCATCGGCAAGCGCAAGCACGCGCTCTGCCATTTTTTCTGCAGCGTCTCGAGTACCGAATTTCCAGGCTGCCTCAGCCAGATGCTGAAGCTGATGTTGGTCTTGCACGAGCCCCACAACATTCTTAGCAACCCAATCCTTCGTGAAATCGGCATCATCAACTAATAGTCCGCCCCCAGCCTCAACCAAAGGTTGAGCATTAAAGCGCTGTTCACCATTGCCAAATGGCAAGGGGACATAGATTGCAGGCATCCCAACTGCAGCTAACTCAGCAACGGTCCCAGCACCAGCTCTACAGATAGTGAGATCAGCGCATGCATAAGCCAAGTCCATTCTCTCGAGATATTCTACGGCATGGTAATCACCTTGCCCAAGATGTTGCAGACTTAAATCATTGAGTACCTCACTGCCAGCATTAGCGCTAACGATACGCTTAACCTCTTCAAGCTTGCCTTTGCCGGTGAGATGTATGATTTGTACTCTCTCGAGTAGCTCTGCAGATGCACCCGCTACAGCACTATTGATGCTTGCAGCTCCCAAAGAACCACCCGTAACTAACATCAGTGGACGTGTTGGATCTATACCTAAGCTGGATGCCGCTTCAACGCGGGCTAGTCGAGGCGTGTCTAAGCCTCTGCACAGGCGCGCAATTGATGGGCGCAGCGGAAGTCCTACACGCTCACTGCTAGCGTTACCTTTGCTTTCAAGCCCTGTGTGGTCATATACCGTGCCAATGTAATCTGCCCACTTTGCACCAAGCTTGTTGGCCATCCCTGCCTTGGCGTTCTGCTCATGAATAGCAATCGGTACATGCAAACTTTTAGCAGCTCTATACACAGGCGCAGAAGCATAACCGCCGAATCCTACAACAACATCTGCCTGATGACGTTTCAAAATGGCTTTAGCCTTGCGCAATTCTGAGAACCACTTACTCGGAAACGCTAGAGCTGCAGCATTCAACGAGCGCGGAAAGGGGACTTTCTCAATGGTTTCTAGCTCATATCCTGCCTGGGGAACTAGTTCACGCTCCAGACCTGTTTCTGTACCAATCACAGTAATCGATGAGTTTGGTCGCTTCGCTCGAATCGCGTCTGCAACACTTAGCAATGGATTGACATGTCCTGCTGTACCGCCTCCGGCCAACACCACATGAACCTGCTCTTCTCGTTTTCCCATACCTTTGAGCATATCCCCATACACCCGACTAATGGTGACACAACAAGCCGAAAGGTGCTCAAGCCTCGCTTACCGCACCACGAATCTCTGGAAGGCTGCGCATCATTCTGGCAGCTACACCCGCAGAAATCAAACACATGATAAGTGCTGTTCCACCAGCAGAAACGAATGGTAGAGGAAGGCCCATAACAGGCAGAATCCCTAGAACCACACAAATATTAATCAGCGCTTGTCCAACAATCCAAGCTGCTATGCCGACCATCACCATTCGGGCATACCCGTCACGCGAAAGCCATGCGACACGTATTAAGCACCAACCCATTACTACAAAAGCAAGGATGACCATACAGGCGCCAACAAATCCCAATTCTTCACCTATCACCGCGAAGATAAAATCGTTGTGAGCTTCGGGAAGATAATTCCACTTCTCACGCGAATTACCCAGTCCAACTCCTGTCAGGCCACCTGAAGCCATTGCATACAGGCCGTGAATAGACTGGTAGCAGACACCTTGGGCATCGGATGCAGTACAAGGCTTATATGCAGCCAGAATTCGGCTCATCCTGTTGTTATTGCCTAAAACAAATATAGCTACGATGCCAACCGCTCCAACAAGACCAATGGAGAGCAACCAACGTATAGGGAAACCGCCCAGCAAAAAGGCAACAACCCCAATGAGGACGATAATCATTGCTGTACCGAGATCTTTGCCAATCATAACCAACACGAAGGCGAGCACGAATCCCACCGCGGGAACCCAATAAGCTTTCAAAGGACCTTCGGATTTCACACGTTTCTGGGCAGAGCCCAAGGCAATGGGTAGCCACAGACACAATGCAAGCTTCAATATCTCAGCAGGCTGGAAGCTCACAGACCCAAAACCAATCCATCCCGAATTACCGTTGACACTAATACCCAGCGGGCTAAAAGTTAATGCCTGCAACAAGAACCCAAACAGCAGAAATCCGAACGACGCTCTTTTGTATAGCATCAAAGGCAAATGCATAGCAACTACCGCAACCAGCAATCCAAGACCACCATAAAAGGCTTGATTAGCAACCTGTGCCCATGGAGATTCTCCATCAGCCACCATATCGACAGAGGAACTAGAAAAGACCATCAACAAACCAAAAATTGTCAGTGCCCCTACCGAGGTAATAAAACCGTTATAACACCATACCGGATTGAGGATGTTGCGCCAACCTATATATGCTGTTTCGCTAGGGCGTCCTGTATCCCGTTTCTGTTGAGAAGAGTTGTTAGAGCGACGTGGCGATACAGCTGTGCTAAGACCTTGGCGAGTAGCAGCCGACTGTGCACTCCTCGGTGTCGCTTTGCGCTTATCCTTCTTGAACATGGCGGTCTGCCTGCTGGCGCGAAATCCATAACTTAGCCTGAGCAGCGAATTGCTCTCCTCGATCCGCATACGAAACAAATTGGTCCATTGAAGCACATGCCGGTGCCATCAACACCACATTTCCCGCTTGCGCCAAATCACCCGCAGCCGCAACCGCTCGCTGCATAACCGTTGCATTGGGCTCCGGTTCAACAATGGACAAGGGAATATTTGGTGCTTGAGTTGCAAAAGCATCCACGAGTGGCTGCTGGTCAACACCGATAATCACAGCAGCAGCTATACGCTGCGCATATGTAGACACAAGATGTTCAAAATGCCCGCCTTTTGCGAGACCGCCTGCAATCCAGATCACCGATTTCTCAGGAAAACTCGATAGCGAAGCCCCTGCAGCGTGAGCATTAGTAGCTTTAGAATCATCAACAAATCGGATATCGGCAGATGTCGATTGCTGCTGTGCGCCCTGCACAGCTAAGTCGTTACTGTGTTCATCACCGCTTGCTACGTGATATCGCGCAACGGTTTGTATACGATGTCCACCAGGCTTAAAAGCTTTCAATGCCGACAGTGCTTTATCAAGCTCAACACCGTGCCCAAGTGCCAATGCTAATGCGCATAAAGCATCAGCAAGCAGATGCGGATAGACTGAACCATCTGGCTCACACAGATGCGAGAATTCCTTGACCTCGCAAAGTGGCACAGCTGCGGCATCGCTGTCTGGGGTTAATCCTGAAAAATCTACAATCTTCCCGTCAACAACACCGAGTTGACCGGCTTTGGGTTTACCGAGAGTGAAGCCGATTCTACGGCATCCTTCGGCTGGTGTTGCTAGCTTGGCTAATTCAGTAACGCGAGCATCGTCAGCATTGTAAACCAATGCTTTGCTAACTCCCCTATACACCTTTGACTTATCAGCAGCATAATTCGCGAAGCCACCATGCCAATCTAGATGGTCATCAGCCAAATTAGTGATTGCGGCACATTGCAAACGCAACGATTGTGTGAAATGTAATTGGAAAGAACTCAATTCCACGCACAGCACCTGATTGTCAGCGTCCACCGCTGCATGCGAAACCGCTTTGCCAATATTGCCCACTGCTGGCGCAACCTCTCCTGCATCAGACAACATTGCAGAGGTCATCTCTGTGGTTGAGGTTTTACCATTCGTTCCGGTGATACCAATCCAAGGAGCAGGTTTGCCAGTGAGCTGCGCATCTGTGCGAAGCATCCAAGCGAGCTCAACCTCACTGACCACCGGAATACCTTTGCGCTGAGCCTGCATAATAAAAGGAGTCCTAGGATTGAATACCGGCGAACTCATCACCAGATCAATCTCATCCCAATTAATATCTTCAAAAGAGTGCAAATCAGCATCAGCTTTGCCTTCATCAACACTGATAACTCGAGCTGCCCGTCCTGCAAGTACCTCGCAAGCACTACGCCCTGAAACACCCATTCCTGCAACCAGAACCGTTGCTGTACTGATATCCATCACCATGCCTCGATTCTTTTCGCAATTAACCAATCAGACCTGAACGAGCTACCCAATCCCCATAAAACACCACAAGGCCAACGAGTACCAGCAGCAGCTCAATCATCCAGAAACGCACCACAACTTTTGATTCATGCCAACCTTTAAGCTCGAAATGATGGTGTATCGGTGCCATTTTGAACACCCTCTTATGAGTCATCTTAAAGAAACCAACTTGGATTACATCTGATGCAGTCTCAATCACAAACAAACCACCGATTATCACAGCGAGCACTTCTGTATGTGTTGCAATCGATAATGCAGCAAACAATCCACCTAGAGACAATGATCCTGTATCACCCATAAAAATCGAGGCGGGATTAGTGTTGTACCACAAGAATCCGAAACAGGCCACTGCTGCACAAACCGCAATAATCGACAAATCGAGAGGATCTGAAACCGCATACGAATACCCAATGTGGTCACCTCCCTTAATATGGTAGCTTTCCCAAAAAGCAATAAGTCCATACCCAACGAAAGCAATCATCGAGCTTCCCGCAGCAAGACCATCGAGACCATCAGTTAAATTCACCGCATTAGACCACGCTGTCATCAACAGATTCACCCAGAGTACAAACAACACAGCAGCAAGTACTCGACCAGCAAAGTCAAACGTCAAAAATGGCTTTTCGATAAAAGAGATCCCAGCCTGAGCACTGGGGAAACCAGATTTGGTTGGAACCAACAGTGACAGCAGGGCATAAATAGTTGCTAATACAAACTGGCCAGCAAACTTCGCGCCAACGGAAAGACCTAAATTCTGCTTTTTCCTGACCTTCGCGAAATCATCAATGAACCCCAATAACCCCATCGACAGCATGGCAAACAGTACCAACAATGCCGACGATGAGGGTAAATCACCCCTGGAGCAATAACGATATAGCGCCGAACTCCCCCAGCCAAGCACTATTGCCAGATTAATGACCACACCGCCCATAATTGGGGTGCCTCGTTTAACCTGATGTGATTTCGGACCATCTTGGCGAATATATTGACCGTAATTAAGCTTATGAACTAGGCGAATGAGCAATGGCGTGCCAACAACGGTCACCACCAGCGAGACCAACATGCCAATAATCAGTGAAATCAACGAAGAACCCCGCTGTCTTGTTGTGATGCCGAAGCATTATCCCTTTGAACTTGCTCCCAACGTTCTGCCAAAGCACTCAACCCCGAAACATGCGAACCTTTGAGTAACACCACCATATCGTGATGCTCATGAGCCAGAGCAGTCACCAGTTCGTCGGCCTTGTTGGCGTCTGACGCATATTCCACACGAATATCCCCTGACGACGTTCCATCACCGCCCTGCTGAGCATTCATAGTTGCACCTTGCGCGAGTGATTCAGCCAAGGGGGCTAGCTCCTCAGTGCCTCCAACAGCTATAACTGCGTCCAAGCCTAGTTTGGCGCAATCTTCACCGATTTCGGTATGCAGTTGTAGCTCATCGTGACCAAGTTCAAGCATGGCTCCAAGCACTGCCACGCGATACGGCTTTGGCGTATGATCAGCACCCCAGGCACTCAAGCCTCTCAGACCTGCGCGCATCGAATCAGGATTGGCGTTAAAAGAGTCATCAATCAAAGTGAAACTGACTTGATCTTTATTCACTGTTGAGATTGCCATACGATGTGGGCTTATACGCTGTTGTGATGCCAGCGAAGCAGCAATGTCTGATAACGACAAACCGAGGTAATGTGCTACCGCCGCCGCAGCTAATGCATTCATCACGTTGTGCTCACCGCTGATGGCGAGTGCTACATCAACACTCGAATCAGTTCCTTGGAGCGTAAATGAGGGATGATCAAGCGCATCAACATGAATACCTTGTGCCGTCATATCGAGCTCTTGGTGGTCATTAAATAGAGGCGTCTCATCACTAAGAGGCAAACCGAACCACAGTACCTTAGCTGGAGCAAACTGCTGCATATCAGCAACATGTTTGTCATTAGCATTGAGCACAGCAACGCCATGTGGAAGTAAGCCCTGAACTATCTCACTTTTGGCTTTTGCGATATTCTCAACAGAACCAAATTCGCCCAAATGCGCCACTCCGACCTTCAAGGCGATAGAGATATCCGGTGGTGCAATTGTCGTCAGGTACGCTATCTCCCCAATGTGAGAAGCTCCCATCTCTGCAACTAAAAATCGCGTTGACGAGTTGACTTGCAAAGCTGTGAGTGGCAATCCAATCTCGTTATTGAATGATCCAACCGGCGCCACGGTACTCCCCAGGCGTCGCAACATAGTCGACAATAAGTCCTTTGTGGTCGTCTTTCCGACTGATCCCGTGATGCCAATAATGGTGAAATCGTTACCACAATTCCGCCGTTTATCGATATTATGTCTTGCAAGCAAACCGAGAGCAGTGATGCTCGTATCCACAACTATTTGCGGAATCGAAGCGCCGACAACTTCATGTTCCACAATCGCTGCAACGGCACCCGACTGTGCAATATTCGGAACAAATTTATGCCCATCCACTCGTTCTCCAACGATGGCCACAAATACTGAGCCTTGGCGTAACTGGCGAGAATCGCTGTACACGCTGGAAGCAACTTGTTGCGTGTCGGCTACGTGTTCCCCAACAATTAGCCGACCGTTAATCGCCTCAGCGATTTCTTGCAAGGTCATCGGCATCATGCCGACAGTCTCGTCTTGATTCATCGTATGCACCTTACGACAACTCCCTCGAAACGCGTAGAGCGCTTCGTATATTGTTCTTCTTCACTCCTGCGGACATAACCATCGCTATACTCAACGACAATCGCATCGTTGAATCGTCCTCTTGGAATACGTTCGATTGCACGGCAAGCGAGTCAGAGTCTTCATTCCTTGACGCCACATTCGTGCGATCTCCTAACGCAAAACCAAAGATACGAGAAGCCTGTTCAGCCAACACTTCCTGTTGCCCGCGACGCAATGTTGCGCGCTGAGCAAGGCTGAGCACATCCACTTCTACAGCATGCAAAGCGTCTTTCTGCAATGTGTCACGATCTGCAGATATCGCCACTGCAGAAGCACCATCTTCGACACAAACCGACAGCATTCTCTGCATATCGATTGCACTCAAGGGATATTGCAAATCAAGCTGACGATCGAGAGAATATGAGCCTGAAGCACTGACCACACCAACTGGATTACCTAAAACGTGCAAAAACTCTGCAAGGACTTTGACCGATGCCGAAGCATCCTCTCCGTACACAGCAAAAACGGCAAGAGATTGTGAAGGCTTACCAGCGATATCGGCGGCGAGTTCAGCGATTTGTTTGGCATCAAGATCGCCAAACAACACGGGAATATCAGTTTCTTGCAAAGCCGCGCGCGCTGAAGCTGGTGCTAAAACCGCATATGCTCCACGCCGCTCAGCCAGAGCAATGAGTTGATTGTCCACTTCCCCTTTGTCTGCAGACAACCGTCCTGGAAGCAACAACGATCCTGGTCTGACTGAATCCACATCATCAGCGATTGAAGTGACCGTCACCGGTTCAGAAAAACGTGGAGATGCCACAAGACCATACTGAGAGCAGAGGTAGCCCAGCGTCATGCGCTGTGCAATTGATTCGCCCAATGCACTCATCGTCCCGCCTCTCATCTTCACTATGAAACCAACGGCTTGGATCCGCAGTTATCACGTTTGTATCCAGTTCTTCACAATCCGCCAATCACCCGGAGCGAATCGTACTGCTATCACCAATCTACTGGAATAGCATCATTGCGCGGCGTAGAGGTTGGAACCTCATATTTCTGCATAAGGAATTCACCAATATTGGCAAAAACCGGCCCCGCAGTTAAACCGCCATAAGTGCCCTGTGGATCTTTCATAACCACGGTAACCACAAACTGTGGGTTATCTGCAGGAAGCACTCCAACCCAATCTGCGACTATTGAGGTTAAACCGCCACCAGAACCAGCGACTTCTGCCGTACCAGTTTTTGCGGCAACTCGGTATCCGTCGACTGCTGCGACTTTCTTGTATTTCTCTGCAACCGACTCCATTGCATTGAGCACTTGAGCAGAAACCGAAGAACTCACTACTTGCGTGGAAGACGTTTTCGGTTTAGTTACCTTGCCGTCAGCACTGGTGACCGAATCAATAATCGACTGCTGTTGCTTAACACCTTTGTTGGCTATGGTGGACACAGCATTGGTAACTTGTAGGGCGTTGGTAGCATACCCTTGACCAAACAACACCGTGTTGCGGGTTCGTTTATCCCAGTTTTCAGAAGAGCTTAGCAAACCTTGCGATTCACCGGATAGCCCCATCCCAGAAGCCTGACCTATACCAAACTTTGTCAGATATGCATATCTCTGAGCAGTGGAATACTGCTCACCAGCCATGACCATGCCAACATTTGAGGAATTCTGCAAAATCCCCGCCAAAGTCCATCGCTCAGTCCCATGAGACTCAGAATCGTGGTATTGCTGACCGTCAACATTGATGCTGTACGGGACACTAAATTCATCAGTAATTTTGTGAGTACCCTCTTGCAACATTCCCGCCAGTGAAATGATCTTGCCAACTGAGCCAGGCTCAAAAGTCTCAGTCACAGCAAGCGAAGGATTCATTTTAGCTTCGGTACTTCCGGCCTGTACTTGGTCCGTCCCAGCTAGCGCAAGAATTTTGGCATCAGACACGCGCTGCACCACAGCAATGGCCCACTTCGCCTGATACTTCTCTTGTCCCTCTTTCAATGCTTTTTCGACATACCATTGCACATCTCTGTCTAAAGACAGTTTGACTGTTGAACCATCGACAGCAGCTTTTGATTCAGTTTGCGTTCCTGGAATCTGCTGCCCATTGGCACCTCGTTGGTATATCTGATAGCCATTAACACCTGTTAAAGCACTATTTTCCATCTTCTCTATACCGGAAACACCATTGTCATCGCTGTCTACACCACCCAGCAAGGAACCCATCAATGTGCCGTTCGGATAAGTTCTTTCACTGCTAAGCTCGGCACTGATAATGCCGCTGAGATTCAATTTATCAATACTGCGCTTAACAGAAGGAACCACATCCTCCTTAATAACTACATATTGATTGGTGCCGGTCAACATAGCACCGAGTTGAAGACGATCCATACCAAGTACAGGAGCTAGCAGGCGTGCAACAGCAGCAGGGCCAGTAGCTCCAACCGGTTTACCGTCAATGCTGTGGCAGTTACTCTTTGTTTTCGCTGTGCACGTGGTGGGTTGGAAGCTTGCCGCGAATTTAGGATTACCAATAATCGTGTAGCGTTCCACACTTTGGGCGAGCACAATACCATTCGTGTCAGTGACCTTACCGCGCTCAGCCTGTAATACCTTAGTAGTCGTTCTGCTTGCTGTTGCAGCCTCAGCTGTTGTTTTTCCATCGAGAAGCTGAATATAGGCAAGCTTCGCTACAGCAGACGATGCTATAAATGCAATAACAAAGCAAACGATAATAACTCGTTTACCAAATGAGCTGCAGCCTTTCCAAAACGCCATACCGGATCGAATCATTGCTGCCCCTTGCTATCAGTTGCAGCCTTATACCCTTGGAGATCTATACTGATTGATCCCTTCTGAGGTATCATGCCCATCTTCTCGGCCTTGTCAGGTAACGACGCTTGAAGCTCATCCAATTTGCTCTGATCATCTTGAATGTCCTGATTCAATCTGCTGATTGACTGCTGTGTTGTAGTAGCTTCAAAAGAATTCTCAATCATCTGTGTCCTGAGCATCAGTGACACCACAAGGCTTGCCCCCAAAATGCTCAGCGCAACCACAATGTGAAATAATGGCGCGCGTCGCGTGCGAGTCCATACCAACAGTCGTCGAGCACCATCGAGCATGATCTCTCGGCTACCTTGTTTGCCAGAAACCACATGTAACTGTGGCCGTGTGGATGAAGGTTGTGCCTGCGGACGCCGCTTATCAGGCATCGCGCCTGAGCGCACTGAGCGTTGTACTGCTGGCATGCTTATCTCCTTCTCCCCTGAGACGATTGATGGTGTTCATTTGGACGCTGGTCGTGACGTTCGAAGCCATGGGAAACCTCATCGAACATTCGAATCCATCGTTTCGGCAACTCTCTGGTCAGCTCAACGGCTCTGAGTCTCACAGAAGCCGAACGCGGATTACTGGCAATTTCCTCATCGTCAGCCTTTATGGCACCACGTGTAAGGTCTCTGAAAACCGGCTGAGCCTCATCGGGAATCACTGGTAATCCGGGAGGCACATCAGCAGTCATTCCCTTAGCCATAAATCGTTTAACTGTGCGATCTTCTAGAGAGTGATATGACTCAACAACTAACCGACCTCCCACACTGAGATGGTCTGCAATCTGTGGCAGTGTTCGTGAGAGTTTGGTAAGTTCGCCATTCACTTCAATACGCAATGCTTGGAACACCCGCTTTGCTGGGTTGCCTGCAGGCCTGTGGGCTTTAGGAACCACACGATCTACTAGCTCACTCAGTTGCCTTGAACTGACAATGGCGGATTCCTCACGCTCATGTACGATGGCACGTGCAATTGGACGGCTAAAACGTTCCTCACCATATTCATGGAAAATATATGCCAAGTCGCGGGCATCGTACTCACGCAATATGCCCTGTGCTGTCAATTCTTGAGAAACATCCATACGCATATCCAGAGGTGCATCCTGCGCATAAGTGAAACCTCGTTCACGTTCGTCAATTTGCAAACTGGACAAACCCAAATCCATAAACACCGCTTGCACGCGCTGCACGTTCATATCGTCAAGTACGTCACCAAATTCATCGAATGCAGCATGAACGGGGGTGAAACGTGATGAGAAACCAGCGTCAGCAATCCGTGTCGATGCCAGATTGAGTGCCTCGGCGTCACGGTCAATCCCAATCAGCGTTGCTTGGGGACATGCCTCAAGGAACGCAATAGCATGACCCGCAAGACCCAAGGTGCAGTCAACCACAGTCGAATCGGGTTCAAGCAAAGCTGGAGACACTAAAGAAACACAAGTATTAAGCAGCACTGGCTGGTGTATCTCATTGAGATTAGTCATCAGAATTCCACCCCCGGTAATACATCGTCTGCAATATCGGAATACCCCTGTTCCTTACTTGCTAAGTAAGATTCCCAAGCGGCGGTGTCCCAAATCTCCGCCCTAGTACCAACGCCAATCACTACAACGTCATCACTCAAGTGCGCGTAGTCACGTAGCATCTGAGGAACCAGCACACGCCCTTGTTTGTCAGGTTTCTGTTCAACTGCTCCTGAGAGGAATACTCGTAGATACTCTCGAGCGGCTTTATTACCCATCGAAGTGCGTTGAATTTGTACAGCAACACGCCTGAACTCTCGCTGCGGCAAGAGATAAATACAGCGTTCCTGCCCTCTCGCCATTACTAAACCTGGTCCGAGCTGGCTACGTAATTTTGCCGGTAGCGCCAAACGGCCTTTGTCATCAACTTTCGGAGTGTATGTACCGAGGAGCAGGGGGGGAAGCTCCTGCATTCCTTCTGCACTAAGGGTTTCGGTGGGGTTCTGCTCTGCATCGTCGGCACTTAGCATGACCCACCTCCTTCACCGCTGCGCTGTCTGGTATGCTCAATCGCCTGACTGTTTCCCCACTTTACCCCATAGTTCCCCATTCTTACCCACTTAATGTGTAACCAACAGGTGATTCAGCTCACGATTGCCACATCTGACAGATAAACGTGATCGTTCGTAGACACATTGCATAACCCTCATAGCCCTTGCAACGTAGAGGCTTCGAGGTATATTAGATTGCTCAGTTTGAGGACCCGAGAAACGGATATGCATGTCGAGATACTCTTCACAAATTCAAGAAGAACAACGTGCAACAGATCGCGCTTACCAACGTCTGGACTCGTTACGTTCACAGACACGAACTCGTCTGGATGCCGTCAGAGCTGCTGGCTCCCACGGCTCACCAACCCAGCGAACGGAACGCGATTCTTTCGCTACACTCTATGAAGATCGCCTTACTCAATTACGGGCCGTGGAAGATCGACTAGTCTTCGGCAGATTAGACGAGTCCTCTGGAAAATCGCGATACATCGGTCGAATTGGTCTCTCCAACGAGCAGCACGAACCCATACTCACTGATTGGCGTGCAGATGCCGCGCGCCCCTTCTATGAAGCAACACCATCTCACCACGGCGATATTGTGATGCGCAGACACATCACGTTGAATTTCAGAACCGTCGTTGGCTTGGAAGACGAAGTTCTTGACCTTAAAGCACCACAGGTTTCTCAAGCTTCGCAATCCGGCACACTTACTGGAGAAGGTGCGTTATTAGCGTCATTGAGTTCTAAACGCACCGGAAAAATGACCGACATCGTAGCGACGATTCAAGCAGAGCAGGATCGCATTATTCGTTCACCTATGAGTAGAGCCATAGTTGTTCAAGGTGGGCCTGGAACCGGCAAAACAGCAGTGGCACTGCACCGCGCAGCATACTTGCTCTATACCCACCGCAACACACTCGAACGTTCGGGAGTGCTTGTTGTCGGTCCAAGCGCAACATTTTTGCATTACATCGATCAGGTACTACCTTCACTGGGCGAAACAGGTGTAGTCAGCCGAACCATCGCGGATCTCATACCTCAAGTTGTCGCTCAACGCAATGAAACACCTAAAGCAGCACAGCTCAAGGGTGACCATCGCATGGCTAGAGCTGTAGCCAATGCCATATCAGCACGCATCCGAATTCCGCAGCACCTGCCAACTGTGCATGTCAATGGCATCGCTGTACCGATGCTCGCAGCAGACATCCAACAGGCTCAGAATGATGCCCGTCGCAGTCACCAAACACACAACGAGGCACGAAAAACTTTTATCCGCACAATGATGCACCTCTTAACGATGCGCTATAGCGAAGGTCTCGATTACACTCCTGAAGAGTCCGAGCTTGCACAAGCTACATCAATGCTGCGTATGAATGACGACATCAAGCGCACACTGAACCTTGCTTGGCTCCCTATGAATGCCAACTGGCTTGTCAGCAGAATGTGGTCCGACACACAGCGACTGTCACGTTACGCACCATGGTTGACTCCTCAAGAGCTTGAAATTCTTCACAGGTCCAGTGATTCACCCATGACCAAATCCGACATCCCCTTACTCGATGAGGCCATGGATTTACTCGGCCCCGACCCCAAGCTCAGCGCTAAATCAGCAGCCCTACGAGAGCAACAACGCAACGACGAACAGTTCGCCAAAGATACGCTGGCTCAAAATGGTATCGGTAATGGATTAGTTACTTCCCAAATGTTGCTTGACCAGATGCAAAGTGACGATCCCGAACTCTTATCGCAACGTGCTGCTTCAGATAGAGAATGGACCTATGGGCATATCGTTGTTGATGAAGCACAAGAACTAACAGCTATGGACTGGCGTATGCTCATGCGCCGATGCCCATCCAGATCCTTCACCATAGTGGGTGATGTCGCCCAGACCTCCGCTCTCGGAGGTTCACGTTCATGGGATCGTACCATGAACCGACTTTTCGGTAACGAGGGTTGGGATTTGAACGAATTAACGATTAATTATCGTAACCCTCGCGAAGTCAGCGATTTGGCCTCAACATTTGCACAGTCAGAAGGTCTATACATATCTACAGTGAACGCTGTTCGTGAACTACCACAATCAGTAGAACATGTATATGCACATGATACCCAAGAGCTATTGTCAACAGCATGTAAGCACACTGTGCTGCTGGCTCAGCAATATTTGGCTCAAGATGGATCTGGGCGGATTGCGATCATAGCTGACGGTGAGCTCTTGGAAGACTTGAAATCAGCACTACTGCCCTACCTCAGATCACAACTTGGTGAGCATGAATTCACTCGACTAGCAGCACAAAATCAGTGGAACCGCCAAATTAATATCTGCGATGCCAATGAAGTGAAAGGCATGGAGTACGACGCGGTAATACTGATACAGCCCGGTACCATCTCGCAAAATGCAGCTTCTAGACTCGTTGCGGCATCAGATTTATATGTAGCGATGACGCGTCCCACGCAAGCTTTGGTCATTATTCGTACACGAGATGACGCTGACGACCTCCCGCTATACAGTGAGTAACATGCCTAAAGCACTGTTACTGGAAAACATTCATCCATTTGCTGCACAATCGCTTCGTAAGCACGGCTTTGAAGTTATCACGATGAAAGGTGCACTCTCCGAATCAGAGCTGATTGAAGCTCTAGATGGTGTAGACCTGCTTGGTATTCGATCTAAAAGCAATGTCACTCACACCGTCTTGCAAGCTTGCCCACAACTATCAGCGGTTGGATGTTTCTGCATCGGCACGAATCAAGTTGATTTGGCTGCTGCAGCCGACCAGGGCGTTGCAGTGTTCAACGCACCATACTCCAATACCCGCTCGGTTGTGGAGTTGGTGATATGCGACATCATTTGCCTTATGCGACGCATTCCCGCTCATACGCACCATATGCGTCACGGTTTGTGGGATAAGTCAGCTACTGGTTCACACGAAGTCCGCGGCAAAACTCTGGGAATCGTCGGTTACGGCAATATCGGCTCGCAACTCTCAGTACTAGCCGAAGCTCTTGGCATGCGCGTTATTTTTTATGATCTTGAAGAAAAGCTTGCACTCGGCAATGCACACCGTGCCTCCAGTTTGGAAGAAATGCTGTTGCAGGCAGATGCGGTGACCATTCATGTTGATGGAAGAAAATCCAATACAGGCTTCTTCGGTGAAGATCAGTTTGCACATATGAAGGAAGGTGCGATCTTCATCAACCTCTCTCGCGGATTTGTCGCCGACTTGGATGCCCTAAAACGTCATCTAGATTCTGGGCATCTCTCGGGTGCTGCCGTTGATGTGTTCCCTGTTGAGCCCCGTAAGAGTGGCGACACTTTTACCTCTGACTTAGCTAATGAAGACAACATCATCCTTACGCCACACATCGGTGGATCGACACTAGAAGCTCAAGAGTCAATTGGTCATTTTGTTTCTCAACGACTTCAAGATTACTGGGAAAAGGGTTCTACAACGCTGTCGGTGAACATGCCACAACTTACTCTTGCAAGTAATTCTGGAGCAGTTCGAGTGGCTCATTTACATCAAAACTTCCCTGGAGTCTTGGCTCAACTCAATCAGGTACTGGGTGCAGAAAACATCAATGTCACTGCTCAATCACTGGCTACGGAGGGTGATTTAGGATATGTCGTCACAGATTTGTCCAATATGCCCAGCAAAGAGACACTACAGGCATTGAGAGAGATTAAGGGAACCGTCGAAGTGCGAATTCTTTAAGAAGTGCAATATCTGGCCACAACACTGACTAGTACAGGGCCAGAGCAGTCAGGCACTCCGCTGATGTAACTATGAGTTGTCCCCCGCTGAATCACACTCAGCGGGGGACAACTCATAGTGATAACTGATTGTGCTAGATAACACTATGCATGGTGATGATCTTCGCTTCTCAATTCCGCTATAGCACGTTCAAAATCATCAAGTCCATTGAATTGCTGGTAAACGCTGGCAAATCGTAAATACGCTACTTCATCCAAATCCTTTAACGGTCCCAGTATTGCTCTGCCCACCTCGTCAGATTGAATTTCTGCCATTCCACGAGAGCGCAGGTCTTCCTCAACCTGTTGACCGAGAGATTTGAGATCATCTTCGTTAATAGGACGACCTTGGCACGCCTTGCGCACTCCAGAAACTACCTTGTCTCTGTTGAAAGGTTCGGCATTCCCTGAACGTTTTTTGACGAGCAGCATAGTTGTTTCGACTGTAGTAAATCTTTTGGAGCAGACGGGACACTCTCTTCGGCGCCTAATGGAATACCCATCATCACTGATGCGAGTATCTATGACTTTGGTATCTTCATGTTGACAAAAGGGACAATGCATAGCTCAGACTATAGCCTGACCGCCGGAATCTTCGCCATATTGTATTCTCTGGGAGTGCTTTTGGGACAGATACTACCCTGAATGGGTAAAAAATATCTCTCTATCGAAGCTTCTCACTGCGTGGAATGGATCTTTCCTTCATATCTGTTCCCAATAAACAACACCACTTACTCTGCCGGTACTAACAGGCGCTGGCCAGGGACAAGCACTGTTGAATCCAAATTATTCAAATCGAGTAATTCATTCACCGTTTGAGAAACATCCTGACCTGCTGGAGTAATGGTAGATGCATAGTTCCAGAGATTGTCACCCGGGCGCACAGTATAGGAAGTAACCGCCACAGCTCCACTCGCTGAGTCTGCGTTATCAGGAGTAACAAGCGCTGCGATGCCTACACCCATGCAAAGGGCTAACAGCGCTGCAGTGACTTTTCCCCGCAGGGTAATCCTCATGTGAGTACGTTGAGCTGAATGGCTTTGTTCAGGCACTCTCACTCCACTTATTGCAATACTCATGGTCAACACCGCCTTCTTACTTCTCCTGCTTGATATGGCACTACCCGATATCTACATCTGGTATCTACATCTGATAGCCGCACGGAGCAGTCACATGCGGCAATCACAGATATTCGAACATGTGTTCTATCGAACATCTGTTCTGATTGTGACACATTCTGGTGATTGTCGCAAGCGCTTTTTCGAACATTTGTTTGATTTCACAGTCTCTACACTGTAGACTGGGATAAAAGATCGAAAGGAAATGCTGTGAGCACCATCCCTTTTCCACAACAAGGCGAGCAATCATCCCCCCAACAGGGTGATCTCACCTCTCGCCAGCGTAAGGTGCTCGATGCCATCAGCACACATATCAAGGCCCGTGGCTTCGCTCCATCTTTCCGCGAAATTGGCGACGTGGCAGGTCTGAAAAGCCCCTCCTCAGTCAAGCACCAACTGGAAGTGCTTGAGGAGAAAGGCTATATTCGCATGAGCGCCAATAAAGGTCGTGCAATAGAGCTTATTGACACTTCGACAACTTCTGCTGATTTCGAAGCAGACACGGATGACTCAGCACACAACGATTCAAGGTATGATGCAACCCGCAGCAGCACGGTCGTGCCTTTCCCCACTCAACAATTTAATTCAAGCTCTTCTGTATTAGAATCTCACGATGTCCCACTAGTAGGCAGGATTGCCGCAGGAGTGCCTATTACTGCCGAGCAGCATGTTGATGATGTTATGAGATTACCAGAACGATTGACTGGTACAGGGCAGCTATTTATGCTTGAAGTGCACGGCGATTCAATGATTGATGCAGCAATTTGCGATGGTGATTTTGTGGTAGTTCGCGAACAGCAATCCGCCCAAAATGGAGATATTGTTGCCGCTTTGCTTGATGACGAAGCCACGGTCAAAACCTTTAGACAAGAACGCGGTCATACTTGGTTGATTCCACACAATCCGGCATATTCACCAATTGACGGTACCCATGCTTCAATCATGGGAAAAGTCGTTACTGTGCTAAGAAAGATCTGAAATAAGATACTATTTAGCGAGCAATTCTTGGACGGCTATAGCTTCGGCGGCTATCTCTTTGATCAGTATCGCTTTGGTCAGTACTGTCTGGAAATATCAAGTTGTCAACATCCTTGTCCGCCACGACGTCAACAGCCTTGTACACCCCAAATACCCTGCTTAACCAAGACCTTAGATTTATTGAGCATCACTTTCATCATGTAATGCAGTTTCATGGTGTTGTCGATAACCTTCAGGTTCTAATTGGAAGGTGGTGTGTTCTATGCTGATTGGGAAATGCTCACGAAGGCAGTCTTGCATAGAAGCTAATACTCTGCCAGCATCTTGCATATTCAAACCCGAATCGACGACGACATGCGCGGTCAGGCGCGGTAAACCTGAAGCCACTGTACCAGCATGTAAGTCGTGAACCACAACAACATGGTTTACGGATTCGAGATGCTGTTTTACTTCCTCAAGGTTCAAACCCTTGGGAGTTTCCTCCAACAGCACTCTCAGACTGTCAAGAAGAAGCTTTACCGAACGAGGAATGATTAAAGCTGCTATTGCTGCACCAGCTACCGCGTCAAATCCTCCCCAACCCGTAGTAATCATCACCACAGCAGAAATAACCACGGCCACTGACCCCAGAGCATCATTCATCACTTCAAGGAAAGCGGCTCTCATATTCATATTGTCATTATGCTGTGCAGCGAGTATGACAATTGATGCAATATTCGAAGCTAATCCCAGCAACCCGAAGCCAAGTAGTAGTCCTAGATCTTGGACCTCTTGCTGTCCTGGTTGTGCGAGTCGAATCACTGCTTCAACTAAGGCATAACAGCCAACTGCAAGCAATACCGTCGCTCCGGCAGCCGCAGTTATTACTTCAAGACGAGCCCAACCCCAGGTTTTGTTAATAGTTGGGCGTTTTTTCATCAATATTGCGGTTACCAAGGAAGCAGAGAGCACCGCAACATCCGTAAGCATATGCCCTGCATCCACCAATAGAGCCAAACTCCCGGTGATATATGCACCTATGACCTCTGCAACGAGCACGACTGCGGTGAACGATAGCGTTATTGCTAAGCGGCGTTGATGTCCAAATGTCGTCGCTTGGGTTGGTTGTTGTGCAGTTGCGGCTGCTGACGCTGCTTCGCGATCATATGAGCCGAGAGCTTCACTCGCTGACTCATGTGCTATTTCTGCACTAGTACCTGCACTGCGGTCCTGATCGTGCTCTTGCGAAATCGGATCTCGAAACTCGTTCATATCTGCCATAACTGTGACTCTACTGTATCCTCGCTCGTTCTTACAGAGCATCAAACGCCTAAAAATGAAATTGCGGGATACCCATAAATATGGGCATCCCGCAATAATTACCACCATTACAGACTCATGCAAGCCTGCAATCACCATCCATACGATCAGAAACCAAAGTTGCTAGCAGTTTCTTTCAAGGTCTCTGCTGAACGTGTCAGAGAAGCAAGCTCACCGTCACTCAACGGTGTATTGATGCGAGTATTGACACCCTTGCGGTTCAGCACGCTCGGCACAGACATGCAGACATCAGAAATGCCATGGAAGTCATCAAGCAAGGAGCTCACTGGCAGGATTCTGTTGGTGTCATTCATGATTGACTCGATGATATCTACACCCGACATGGCGATAGCATAATTAGTTGCGCCCTTGCCCTCAATGATGCGGTAAGCCGCGTTCTTCACCTCTTGGTGAATCTCTTCGCGCTTGGCTTCGTTCAGTGAGTCGCGCCCTGGAAGTTCCTTCCAATCACACATAGGCACACCACCAATGGTTGCTGAAGACCACAGAGGAACTTCGGAGTCTCCGTGCTCACCTGCGATATAAGCATGAACATTCTTAACATTTACACCGGTTTCTTGGGCAATCAAGAAGCGCAAACGTGCTGAGTCAAGGTTGGTTCCAGAACCAAACATTTGGTTTGCAGGCAGACCAGAAAGCTTCATTGAGACATAGGTAACAACGTCTACTGGGTTGGTTACCAACATATATACAGCGTTTGGAGCAACCTTCACGATGTTCGGAATGATTGACTTCATGATGTTGATCGTTGCACCCGCGAGGTCGAGCCTTGATTGACCCGGCTTCTGACGTGCACCAGCGGTAATTACCACGATGTCAGCATCGCGGCAGATTTCCACGTCATCAGAACCATTGATGGAGACTGTTGGATAGAAGCTGGAACCGTGCTGCATGTCGAGCACTTCCGCTTCAACTCGTTTGGCATTGATATCTTCCAAAACGATCTCTCGTGCGATGCCTCGTTGGGCGGCAGCGAAAGCCATCGTCGAGCCCACAGCACCGGCACCGATAATAGCGAGTTTTGTTGGCTTGATAGGTGAATTCACCATAAAACAGACCTCTCTTAGCATTGACCCATGAATTGGACAGGTCGAAATCCACAATACTTACTTACTGTATCTTCACTAGATGACGTTTACGAATACAAGCATGCCATTAGGCATGGAAGCGGGCCTGGTCTAATCAATCGCCTGATTAACAACCAAAGCTGCGGTGCGGCTATCTACATTCGCATCCAACACAATCCCCTCATCTGTATAATCCACAGATTTCACCATCCCATATTCTCTAACCTGTGAAACTAAGGAACCGCTGGTATAGGGCAGCAGTGCATGCACATGCACATCAGGAACCGGCAGCTTCTCTTCAACTGCTTGGCGTAGTGCATCAAGTCCGCTACTTGACTTTGCTGAAACAACAAATGCATCAGGCTCGAGATGTTTCAGACGATTGATTTCAACATCGCTCATACGGTCTGCCTTATTAAACACCGTGATTCGCTGTATAGATTGAGCTCCTGGTATGTCTGAGAGAACCGCATTCACAGCGTCAATCTGCCCGAAGGGATCTGGGTGCGACCCATCGACGACATGAATAATAAGATCAGCAGCTGCAACCTCTTCTAGCGTTGATTTAAAAGCTTCGACCAATTGAGTTGGTAATCGACGCACAAAACCTACGGTGTCGACGTAAGCATAATACCTACCATCCGGCGTTTTCGCTCGTCGCACTGCTGTATCAAGTGTGGCAAATAAGGCGTTTTCTACGAGCTCGCCAGAACCGGTAAGCCGGTTCGTTAGCGAAGACTTTCCTGCATTCGTATATCCAACAACAGCCACTGTGGGCATACCAAACCGTCTTCTCGAACCTCGCTTAACGTCTCTCGCGGGAGCCATCTGGCGGATTTGCTTACGTAATTTGGCAATACGAGTACGAATAACACGTCTATCCATCTCAATTTTTGTCTCGCCTGGTCCACGCGAACCAATACCGCCTGCCTGCCCTGCAGCTTGTCCACCTGCCTGACGGGAGAGAGAAGCGCCCCAGCCACGCAAACGCGGAAGCATATATTCAAGTTGGGCAAGCTCTACCTGAGCTTTGCCCTCACGACTCGTTGCATGTTGAGCAAATATATCGAGGATTACAGCAGTACGATCAACCACTTTCACTTTGGTAGCATCCTCCAACGCTCGGCGCTGTGAAGGTGGCAAATCATCATCAACCACGATGGTGTCAGCCTCAAGCTTCGCGACAATACCCGCTAATTCATAGGCTTTGCCCGAACCAACATAGGTCGCACGATCAGGAAAATTGCGATGTTGTAAGAGGCCGTCCAAGACTGTCGAACCAGCAGTTTCAGCTAGAGCAGCCAATTCCCTCAATGATTCTTCTGCTTGTTCCAAAGTGGAATCAGCGCTTGACCATACGCCAACCAGAACCACTCGTTCTAGTCGTAGCTGCCGGTATTCAACCTCGGTAACATCTTGCAACTCCCCCAAACCAGCAACATGTTTGAGTTCATTGCGATGCTCACGTTCTAACCATTCTTGTTGGACACGCTCACCTTGTCCATTGTCACTAGATGACAGAAGGACTTCAGATTGTTCCTGTAAGGTTTCGTTTCTCATGTCACTGTGTGCTACTGCTTCGTGTACACGCTTTGAATCAAGCTGTGGCTGTTGTTCGGTTGTGGCGTAATCAGTGACAGCATGTTTCTTGGCGACAGCGTAGTCTGTTGTGACAATATGATTTTTTGTACTATGGTCGTGGTTCTGCACTGAAGAATCTTCTGACAAACGTTGGGTCAAAGGTACCTCTGCTACGTGAAATCTCGATGGTGTTATGACCCTTCATTATCATCGACTGAGTAGACATTCTACGGTGTTTAGGCTTTAGGCGGGATAATTGAGTAAAGGCGAGCAAAAGGATGATGGACGAGTGACGAAGCAAGATCAATATTTCTCTGCGAATCCTCAGTCTGAGGACCAGCGCAGAACTCTACAAGTGACCCTTCGCGGGCACGAAGTTACTGTCACCGTTTCCAACGGAGTATTTTCTTCAGGACGGCTCGATTTGGGTACTTCAGTCCTACTCCGTCATGCTCCACAACCTCCTACTGACGGCACCTTTCTTGACTTAGGTTGTGGTTGGGGACCTATCGCCTTGACCTTAGCCTTGGAATCACCGGATGCCAGCGTCCATGCTCTTGACATCAATGAACGAGCTGTGTCTTTAACCACTGAAAATGCGAAGAATAACCAGTGCTCAAATATACAAGCTTGGAGTTCTCAAGAGCTACCCGACGAACTACGCTTCGATCTCATTTGGTCCAATCCACCCATCCGAGTGGGAAAGGAAGCCTTGCATAATTTGTTGATGACCTTTCTGCAAAGGCTCAATCCAGGAGGGCAGGCATATCTGGTCGTCCAGAAAAATTTGGGAGCTGACTCTTTAATTCCTTGGCTCTACAACACCCTCAACGCCAGCAGACTCCTCTCACAAGCCCCAGAAGCTACTCCATCACCAAATACGACACCAGACGACTTATCGCTCTGGAGTGTAGAGAAAATAGCCTCTTCCAAAGGCTTCCGAATTATCGAAGTTACTCGTCCACGCACAGCCGATGAAGAAGCAACAGCACACAACACTGTGATGCCGACGCTTACTGATTATCAGGCCCAGAACTGAATCCCACTCTATGATTTTTGATTATCCACAAGAACTTCCTGTCAGCTCCGCTAAACAAGATATCGAGGCGGCGATTCGCCAATCCCAAGTCGTTATTGTTTCAGGGCAAACTGGCTCTGGGAAAACCACCCAGATACCTAAGATTGTGTTAGAAATGGGTCGCGGCACTCATGGATATCAGATTGTTCATACACAGCCACGAAGAATCGCTGCACGCAGTGTTGCGGAACGCATTGCCTCAGAAATGCATACCAAACTTGGTAAAGAAATAGGGTTTCAAGTTCGTTTCACCGATGAGAGTTCGGCAGATACCCGACTGCGCGTAGTCACCGACGGCATCCTTTTAGCTCAGATTCAGCGCGACCCGATGCTGAAAGCATATGACACCATCATCATCGATGAGGCTCACGAGCGCAGTTTGAATATTGATTTTTTACTGGGGTATTTAACTACGCTGCTGCCGAAGCGCCACGATCTTAAACTCATCATCACTTCAGCGACTATTGACTCAGTAAAATTCCGCGAGCATTTCGCTCAAGCCCTGCACACTGAAATACCAGTAATTGAAGTATCTGGTCGCACTTATCCCGTTCAGATTGTCTACGAGCCCACAGATGGCTTTCCTGCACTTATGCAAGAGGTCGCTGGTTTTAGCACCTCGTCTCGCCAAGATCGTGAAGATGCTCTCGATATGCCAGAAGCTGTGGCACGCGCCTGCTCGGAGCTCATCACTCATTCTCTTCATGATCGCGGTCCTCGTGACGTTTTGGTATTCGCTGCTGGCGAGCGCGATATCCACGATTTCGAACATGCCTTACGCCGTCACTTTGGCGAACGAGCCACCAATATGACCCGGCCTGACGCTATTGAGATTATGCCGTTGTTTGCTCGTCTGTCTTCAAAAGATCAGCACAAAGTTTTTGAGAACCATACGCATCAGCGAATCGTTATCGCCACTAATGTGGCCGAAACGTCGTTAACGGTACCCGGCATTCGTTATGTAGTAGACCCTGGGACTGCACGTATCAGTAGATACTCAAAAGCAGCAAAAGTCCAACGCCTACCAATCGAAGATATATCTCAAGCCAGTGCTGACCAGCGCGCAGGACGTTGCGGACGTTTAGCAGACGGTATCGCTATTCGCTTATATAGCAAGGAAGATTACGATAACCGCCCTCGTTTCACTGAGCCTGAGATACTACGTACTTCACTCGGAGCTGTGGTGCTACACATGCTTTCAGTCGGAGTTGCTCACAATGCTCAGGATGTAGCGAATTTCGGCTTCATTGACCAACCAGATATGAGAGCAGTTGCTGATGGATTCAACGAACTCACTGAGCTTGGTGCTATATCTCGCAAGCGTGGTGAAGTTCGACTAAGCAAAACCGGTAGGCAATTATCTCGAATACCCATCGATGTGCGTCTCGGACGAATGGTAATTGAAGCTTCTCATAGCACACCTAATGTGTTGGCATGCGTTTTGGTAATTGTTGCATTCCTCAGTCTTCAAGACCCTCGAGAGAGACCTGAGGAACATCGTGAAGAAGCTGATCGTTGTCATAATCGTTATGCAGACGAACACAGCGATTTCATGACTGCCTTGAATATTTGGGATCGTTATTTCCAAGCCGATGGTGAAAACAGCAATTCATCTCTCCGAAAATTATGTCGTAGCGAATACATGAGTTACATTCGTATGCGTCAATGGAAAGATCTTGTCCGCCAGCTGCATGAGATGACTCATGAATTCAAGTTCCATGTTGGTCAAGCTCTTCCTTCTCAACGTCCAGATATGCAAATACGAGAGTTACCACAGAACCAGCAGGCGGCCCATAGTCTGGCTTGTTCCTGGGATGACCAGAGCATTCATCGTGCTATGCTCGCCGGCCTGCTTTCTAACATTGGCATGCAGGTTATTCATGAGGCGAAGGCCTCTGACTTCACAGGGTTACAAGGTGCAGCTCGCGCTCGCGCAAAGAAAAGGGCCGCGAAGCTTGCACAAAATGATTATCAGGGAGCAAGAGGGACACGTTTCGCACTCTTCCCTGCTTCTGGGGTATCAAAAACCACGCCAACGTGGGTAATGGTTACTGGGCTTGTTGAAACTTCACGCCTCTGGGCAAGATATGCAGCTTCAATCGATCCTGCTTGGGCTGAATCACTCGCTGGTTCATTAACCAGAACGACATATGCTGAACCTCACTGGTCGGCTTCTCAAGGCGCTGCGGTAGCCAAGGCAAAAGTATTGCTTTATGGCCTGCCCATTGTTGAAGACCGGAATGTGCAATGGGGTTCTATCAACCCCGTCGAAGCCCGAGACATGTTAATCCGACAAGGTCTGGTGGAAGGCGACATACAACAACGCTTTTCCTATGATGGCTTCGTAGATGCCAATAGGACAATTCTTGAACAAGCAGACGAAGATGCCAGTCGTACCAGACGTATTGTGGACAGCGTCAGCGATGAGGATCTTGTCGATTTCTATGACAAGCTTATCCCCAACGATGTCACTTCGCTCGCTGCCCTTGCTGCATGGTGGAAGTCAGAGCATCAGCAACATCCACATATGCTTGATTTCGACCCTGAAGAGGTAGATCGTTTACGCGAAAACACCACAATCAGTCTTGATGACTACCCAGATCAATGGCATACCGTCGGCAGTGACGGTGCACCAATAAATCTTAAACTTAGCTATATCTACGACCCTCATGCTGATAATGATGGTGTAACTGTACACATACCATTAAAATATCTTTCCCGACTCAGCGAGGAAGAATTCACCTGGACAGTGCCAGGACTCCTAGATGATTTGATTGTAGGAACCATCAAATCACTACCCAAAACTCTGCGAGTGCAGTTCGTACCAGCACCCGACACGGCGAAGGCCATAAGAACCTGGATTGACGCCCACTACCCTGACCTCCCTGGGAGCGCTGCAGCCCAGAAGTCCGACGCAACACCAACTTGGCCAGATTTCTCGCAAGTGTTCACCAGCGCAGCAATAGCCGTCGTTGGAGCACAACTTCATCCTGGAATATTTAATGCAGAACAACTAAACAAGCTACCTACATTCACAAGGATGACATTTTGTGTTGAAGGGCACCACACTGGCAAAGGCCGTCATCAAAGAACCGGCACACATACCGTCCTTGGCTCTTCTCAATCTCTGCATGAGTTACAACTACAATTTGCTCAGCAAGCCGAAGCATCGGCCAGAAAACTGGTCAGCAATAAAGCAAAACAAGCAGCTGCAGCAGGCAAACTCGTTGAACAGAGCAAACTCCTGCATCGTGCAGGTGCGACAACGCAATCCCACTCCTCAATGCTCTGGCATGGTGCTCTGGATATGTTACGTATGCCGGTTGAACGAGTCACATCACGCTGGCTTGGAGCGGAATCATTGATGATGGCTTCTTCTCCGTATCCAAACACTAAAGCGTTGGTTGAAGATTTGCAGCTCGCCGCTGTAAAACGGCTCTTGCCTGATGTCCATAAGATTCCAGATGATACAGCTTTGCAACAAGCGGTCAGCGGCATCAAGCAAGTTTTCGAAGATACTGTATATGCGGTAACCCAAGATGTGGTAACCATTCTTAAGACTTTTGCTCAAGTGGATAACGCTGTTTCAGGACCGGCAGATCTACCACTTCTCGCCGTGTTGCAATGGATCCATACGCATATTTCAACCCTCGTGCATACAGGTTTTATCGCGCAAACCCCTGCTGGATCACTGACGTCAATAGAACGATATCTTCGGGCAGATATGCTCCGCTTGCAAAAAGCCAAGGCTGATAAAGCCCGAGATGTCCGTTGGGCTTGGCAAGCCGAAGAAGCTGAGCAGATTGTTGCTACGGCCAGTCATAACGCCCAGCAAGAGCCTGCTGGAGCGCTGCGTGAAGATTTGGTGGAACGCTCCGCACACGCACGCTGGATGTTAGAGGAGTTTTATGTGTCGCTTTGGGCACAGGAGCTGGGTACTTCTGGGCCTGTGAGTGTGCAAAGGATTCGTAAAATTATTTCTGGCTGAATCTTTCTCGGCGAACATCCACACACCCGATTTAAGATGACGGTAACAACACATGCATACCAATAATGTCTTCCCAACCAGTACCGAATTCATATGAAAGGGGTCACTGCCGAATGACCAGAAAACGCAGTGGAAAAAGCACGAGTAGTCATAGTGCCAAACACAGCAGGAGCAGCCGTTCGAGCAGCTCCGTCATCGGCAAAGCAATTGCTAAGCGTTGGAAGCATCTGTCGACTGTTCAACGAGTGACTGCCTCAATCGTCACCACACTCGTGGTCTTGTTGGTGATGACGTTGACCATGGGAGCGATTCGGTTTGCACAATACCTCACTGAGGTTCACAACGCACAAGAACGCCAACAGGAACTGACCAGTCAATATTCATTTAACCCTGGAAACATTATTACTGATGACCGATTCTTTGACTCAACCGTAATGGAATCCAGCGATGTGCAATCCTTCCTAAACGAAGAGGGTGCAGCATGCAGTGGCAGTAGTTGTTTGAAGAACTATACCGTTGATACACCAAACAAGCCTGCAGACGGCCTGTGCAAGGCCTATACAGGTGCTTCCAAGCAGAGCGCTGCCACCATTATTGATTCCGTCGCCAAAGCCTGTGGTATCAGTCAACGCGTACTACTGACGCTATTGCAAAAGGAGCAACATTTAGTTACTGCCACTTCACCCTCAGATTGGCAGTACAAATCTGCAATGGGATTGTCATGCCCTGACGATGCAGACTGCGACCCAGCATATGCAGGATTTTTTAATCAGGTATATGGCGCTGCAAACAGATTCAAATATTATCAAGCACACCAAGATCGATATTCTTATCACGAACAAGAGCTCAATACCATTCAGTACAGTCCAACCACCTCGTGTGGAAGCTCTCAGGTATTCATCGAAAATCGCGCCACAGCTTTGCTATATATCTACACCCCTTATCAACCTAATTCTGCTGCTCTCAGCGCAGGCTCAGGCGAAGGTAATGCCTGTTCAAGTTATGGAAATCGCAATTTTGCATTGATTTACACATCTTGGTTCGGTAATCCACGCGAATAATTCATTGAAAAAGGTGCTCGCACGTTTGTGTAGGGATTTAGAGCGAAACAGCAAGTATCAAGTCAGTATTTGCAACAAGATATACGGCAGAAAACGTAAAAATCCCTACACAAACGAATTACTATGCACGCAAAGCAGCAATATCGGCTAGAAATGACCCCTTCATAGACTCAGCACTGCGATGCACCTTACCAAATTCATCAATAAGGCCATGAAATTCCTGAAGCTCACTGAGAGTAAAGGCCTCGGATGCAATCTGTGGCATCATCCATGATCTGAAAGCCTCATAACCTTTAGGCACGTCGAATCCAAGGAATGTGCATAGCCTTCTGGCATAAGTATCAGCGATAAATACTTTGCGATCAAACACGTATAACAGCATGTCATCAGCTGTTTCTCCACCAATACCGAAGATATTCAATAACTGCGCTCTCAAATCGGTATCTGCCATTTCTCGTACCCTCTGAGGCTCGAAAGCGCATTGATCCTGATACCACTGACATAAGGATTGTAAAGCACGTGATTTGTTCTTCTGGAATCCGGAAGGTCGAATCAACTCCTGTAAACGGTTGTTATCAATATGTATCAGCGTTTGTGGATTGAGTGCTTCAGCAGCACGAAGCTGCTCTAAGGAACTCGCAACATTACCCCATGCCGTATTCTGTGTGAGAATCGCTCCGACCATAACTTCGAATCGCGTCTGTGCAGGCCACCAATGACTCGGACCCATAGTCTTGAGCATAAGCGAAAACACGTCACGGATGCTGAAAAGTTCATCCGTGACGTGTGACTGTGATACTTCGCGCTGCTGACCACGGGCGTCTGTACTGCTATGAATCATTCACATGCCCAAAGTCGTTGAAGTGCTACAAACGAGGTAGGTATTTCTGCAATTCGTAAGGTGTGACCTGCAAGCGGTATTCATCCCACTCCTGACGCTTATTACGAATGAAGTATTCAAAAGCATGCTCGCCGAGTACATCTGCTACGAAATCAGATTTCTCCATGATTTTTAGAGCTGAATCCAAGGAATCTGGCAAGGGCTGAATACCCATGGCCTGTCGTTCAGCATCTGTCAGCTCCCACACATCATCACTGGTTGGCTCACCCAGCGTCATCTGCTTCTCAATACCATCAAGACCGGCTGCTAAGAGTACCGAATATGCAAGATAGGGGTTAGTCACTGGATCCAGCGCGCGGAACTCCATACGAGCAGAATTTCCCTTGCCTGGCTTGTATTGAGGTATGCGCAGCAACGCCGAACGGTTGTTATGACCCCAGCAAATATAACTTGGAGCCTCGTTGCCGCCCCAAAGGCGCTTGTAGGAATTAACATATTGATCGGTGACTGCGGTGATCTCAGCAGCATGATACAAAATACCAGCTGCAAACTGCCTAGCAGTCAATGACATATTAAATTCTTGTCCCGCTTCGTAGAACGCATTAGCATCACCTTCAAAAAGACTGAGATGAGTGTGCATTCCAGACCCTGGTTGATTAGACAGCGGTTTGGGCATAAAGCTGGCGTGAATACCGCGTTCAAGCGATACTTCCTTGACCACCGTGCGGAAGGTCATAATGTTGTCTGCAGTGGTCAGAGCATCTGCATAGCGAAGATCAATTTCGTTCTGACCTGGGCCAGCCTCATGGTGAGAATACTCGACCGAAATGCCCATCTGTTCAAGCATATTGACCGTGGCACGACGGAAATCCATCCCTGGGCTACGCGGCACATGATCGAAGTACCCACCCTCATCAATAGGTGTAGGAACCTGTGACCAATCATTTTGACTCTCAAAAAGATAGAACTCAATCTCAGGATGCACATAGAATGTGAAACCTTTATCTTTAGCCTTTTCGAGCGCACGCTTCAATACTCGCCTAGGATCACCTAAGCTCGGATCACCTTCCGGTGTCATAATGTCGCAGAACATTCGGGCAGTGCCCTGAGGCCCTCCACGCCACGGCAGTATTTGGAAGGTTGATGGGTCTGGTTGGACAATCATGTCATCCTCAGAGACCCTCGTCATACCTTCGATGGCTGAACCGTCAAAGCCCAACCCTTCTTCGAAAGCCGCTTCTAGCTCTGCCGGAGCAATGGCTACGGATTTCAGGGTTCCCAAAACATCTGTGAACCAAAGGCGAATAAAACGTACATCACGTTCCTCAACTGTGCGAAGCGCGAACTCCTGCTGTTTATCCATACCTGCCATGCTTTCACGAGTTTATTTCCTGTGCAATACCATCAAGCGGTGTGTTGCACAAACCTTTTATGACGCTGCGTTAGTTTCATCACTATTAAACGACTGCCAGAGCCTGTTCAAGCGTAAAAGCCCCTGCATACAGTGATTTACCCAAAATTGCTGAATCAACACCAATATCATTGAGTTGTGCGATTGCGCGCAAATCATCGAGCTGAGCAATGCCACCCGATGCAGTAATCTTGGCCTTACTACGCTGCGCAACCTCTTTTAACAGTTCAATATTAGGCCCCTGCATCATTCCATCACGGGTGACATCGGTAACCACATATCGGGAGCATCCGACCTCATCAAGCTCTTGCATCGTTTCAAATAGATCTCCGCCCTCTCGCGTCCACCCACGAGCAGCAAGAGTGTGGCCACGAACGTCAAGTCCTATCGCAACTCTGTCGCCATACTGGCGAATCACATCTGCAGTCCACTGAGGATTTTCCAGCGCAGCTGTACCGATATTGACACGAGAAGCGCCCGCTTCTAGAGCAGCCTGAAGACTTGCATCATCCCTAACACCGCCGCTCATTTCAATATGCACCTGATCACCAAGCTCAGCTACGATTTGACGGAGCTGATCGCGGTTATCCCCTGTGCCGAAAGCTGCATCTAAATCAACTAGGTGAATCCACTGTGCACCACTGTGCAACCATGTACGCGCTGCTTCTAACGGACTTCCGTAATCAGTTTCAGAGCCAGATTCGCCTTGACGCAAACGTACTGCTTTGCCATCGCGGACGTCTACTGCGGGAAGAAGCGTCAACATACAGTGTCCTTTCGTTTTATGTTCACAGTATCTCAGGTCTTATATGATTTCGGCAAGAAGTCCATTTCATCGATGTGAAGCTCACACGTGTTGCGATGCACGCGTCAGCATCCATGCACACGGTATCGCTATTCTTCATCGCCACATTTCATACTCTCTACCTATATTGCTCAAGTATCAGCCTTGTGAAGGGAAGGTATTAATCCAATTACGCAATAGCTGTGCACCAGCCTGAGCTGACTTTTCAGGATGGAACTGAGTCGCACTAAGAGCTCCACGCTCATAAGCCGCCACAAAATGGCTCCGTCCATAATCACACCATGTAATACGACCTGACTCACCAGAAAAATCAACGTTTGGCACGTCGACATCGTCAGCGTTCATCGCTGCGAAAGAATGAACAAAATAGAAGCGCTCATTTCCCAAACCAGCTAATAATCTGCTCTCTGGATGTGCACTGAGTGTATTCCACCCCATATGTGGCACTACATCGGCATCAAGCGCGGTAACCTCACCACCAATTAGCCCCAAGCCTTGAGCATTCTCTTCATGTTCAGTACCCGCTTGAAACATGATTTGTTCCCCGACGCACACTCCAAGAACAGGTTTCCTTGCTTGAAGGCGGTCTTGAATTACGCGATCGCCACGAACGGACTTTAGTCCTTGCATACATGCAGCGAAAGCTCCGACTCCTGGTACGACAAGACCATCAGCCTGAAGCGCTTCCCTGTAGTCAGAAGTCAGAGTAACGTCAACCCCAAGATTGTCAACTGCTCTCAGCATCGAGCGGACATTACCAAAACCATAGTCAAATACCACGATTGAAGTCATAGCAACTCCTCACTCACTTACCTTCAGAACCCGCTGCATGATCTGTAAAACCAGGTCGCGTGTGCCGGTTGATTATTTCCATAGCAGATTCATCATCCAAGTCATCTGTATCATTCACCGAATACCCATCCACTTGAACCATACTGAGGTTTGATGCACCAATCAGCAGGTCCTCAACGCAAGACGAAGTAGATGCGAACAAGACTGGCGGGGAAAAGGTCTCCCCTTCGGTACCGTTCATCCATAGCTTAGCTTCGAGTTTATCGGCACGATTCACTGCCAATACTGCCGAAAGACCAGAAATAACAGATGTCAAATCAGCAGCAGCCTCCTCTGGTTCGTTTCCGGTCAAATCTCTAAGCACCGCGAATGCACCTTCGGGAGTATCGACACATGATGCAGCAATTCCAGCTAAATGACAAAACGCGGCTAGTAACTCTGCAGATGAGAGTCTAGTGATTAACGTGGCAATTTTCGCCTTGTTGCCGAGTAAACCCTCAAGCTCATCATCGAAGTCTGAACCTTCTAGCGAATCCGCATTCGGTGATGAATTATCATGCCCAGATTCTGTGGATGATTGGATTCCGGAGGATGCTTGTCTATTGTCGACATGTTCAGCATCTGCGGGCAGATTCGGCTCTTGCTTATCGCTATCTTCTTGAGCTTGCAATTCCTGTTCAAAGCCCGCCATAGCAGCATTGATTTCCTCATCACTTAAACGGAAATCATCATCAGATCCGGAATCCTGCTCATGATTATTACCTTGACTCACAGCGCACCCTTGGTACTTGGAATGCCTGAAACTCTAGGGTCAATCTCAACCGCACCACGCAAGGCACGAGCGAGAGCTTTGAACTCGGCTTCAGCGATATGGTGTGGATCGCGTCCCGCTAACAGAGTTAGGTGCAGACAAATTCCTGCGTGGAAAGCTATTGATTCCATCACGTGCCGCACCAAAGACCCCGTAAAATGCCCACCAATCATCGCATACTCGAAACCTTCAGGCTCTCCGGTGCACACTGCATAGGGACGACCAGAGATGTCGACTACGGCAGTCGCTAAAGCCTCATCAAGCGGTACGGTAGCATCAGCGAAACGACGGATTCCTCGCTTATCACCCAATGCTTGCTTCAACGCTTCACCAAACACAATAGCGATATCCTCTACCGTATGATGAGCATCAATATCGGTATCTCCTGTAGCTTTGATGCTTAAGTCAATCAAGGAATGTTTGCCAAGAGCAGTCATCATATGGTTATAGAACGGCACACTGGTATCGATCTGTGTTTTCCCCGTACCATCTAGGTTCAGGCTCAGCTCAACCTGTGACTCGCTGGTCGCCCTAGTTATCGAGGCAGTTCTATCCATGATTTCTCCTTAATGCAATGCTATCTAGTAACCAGCATAACGAGTTGTTGCTACAGATGGATTCTGCCCATGTTGTCTCCACACCCCAGCGCACTAGCTATACGAAGTAAGACCTATAGCATTCCTAAACTGCCAAAGTTACGATCAGACTTTTCCTTCACCTTGGCAGCACGAGTAGCTTAATCATGTAAACGTAGGACTTCAACAAATGCCTCACGGAAGCGAGCCATTTCTTCGTCTGTGCCCATGCACACACGCATCCATCCTTCTGGCCCTACAACACGAATCAACACACCACGATCCAGTAGCTCTGAGAATATGGCCTCGCGGTCGTCAAAAGTGCCGAATAGCACAAAATTCGATCCTGATGGAGCCACAGTTAACGGTGTGCCTTGGTATTGCTGCTGGGCGAGCCATGAAGCTGTTTGCTCCCTGGTTTGTCTGAGATGTTCTACAGTGCTGAGCTGCTCATCAGTGTGCTCGAAAGCTGCAAGAGCTGCTGCCTGAGTGACTGCACTCAGATGGTATGGCATACGAACGATGCGAACAGCATCGATGATGCCTTCGTCAGCAGCTAAATACCCCACACGCGCGCCTGCAAAGGCAAAAGCCTTTGACATAGTTCTACTAACCGCAAGATTATGGTGTTTTGAGACTAGCGCTACAGCTGAAGGAGTCTGAGCATCACGAAACTCCACATAAGCTTCGTCTACCACCAGAATCGGATGTGCCCCTGCAGCAGCACCACTAACTGATGCCTGTTCACAAGCCGCGAGCAGTGCTTCAATCTCATCATGTGGCAGGACAGTCCCAGTTGGATTATTCGGGCTGGTCACCAACACCATGGATGGCCCATATTCATTAATGGCCTCGATGGTACGGTCAACATTCAGTGTAAAATCTGCGTTGCGATGGACTAACTTCCATGTGGTAAATGTATCGCGTGCATACTCTGGATACATTGAATATGTCGGATCACAACCTAGTGCGATACGCCCAGGTCCGCCGAATGCCTGAAACAGCTGCAGCATAATTTCATTGGAACCATTAGCACCCCAAAGCTGCTCAACCCGTAGCCTTGCTCCAGACTCTTTGGCAAGATAGTCACTGAACGCTTGGCGTAGTTCAATATGCTCACGATCTGGGTAACGATTCAGCGTTGGTGCAATCTGAGCGACACGTTGAGCAATGCTGTCGACCACACTCTGCTCAAGCTGATACGGGTTCTCATTCACATTGAGACAGACAGGTACATCCAACTGAGGAGCACCATAGGGCTCCTCACCCAAAAGATCGTTACGTAGCGGAATGCTTGTTGGGATGGCACTCATAGCAAACCAGCCTCCTGCTCCTGTTGACGAAGCGTTGACTTGTCATAAGGGTCTTGTACGAATCGGCTAAGCACGCACTCACCATGCCCTGGGAGATCCTCACTGACAGCAAAAGCATTAATCTTTGAAGCAAGAGATTTCAATCCAGCTTCATCATATTCAATGACTTCCACAGGTTTCATAAAGGTATGAACGCCTAAACCACTTGCAAAACGTGCTGTACCGCCGGTTGGCAGAACGTGATTGGAACCAGACATATAGTCTCCAAGCGGCACCGGTGAATATGGGCCACGGAATATCGCTCCAGCATTGGAAATTTGAGCAATAACTGCATCAGCATCTTTGGTTTGAATCTCAAGGTGCTCTGCCGCATAGGCGTTGGCTACATCAATAGACTGGTCAATATCGTCGGTGAGAATGATGCCAGACTGACTGCCTTCTAAAGACGTTGTAACACGCTGCGCGTGCTCTGTGCGTGGCACACGTTTGAGCAAGCTATCTTGAACATGCTGTGCCAAAGCTTCATCGTCTGTTATCAGCACCGAGCCTGCGAGCTCGTCATGCTCTGCCTGTCCAATGAGATCAGCGGCAAGCCATTCGGGATTAGCACCAGCATCTGCAACAATGGCAATTTCTGTGGGTCCTGCCACAGCATCGATACCAACAATTCCAGAGACTAAACGCTTTGCTGTAGCGACGAAGATATTGCCTGGGCCAGTGATTTTATCTACAGGATCACACAGCACATCACCATCTTGAGGCTCCGAGCCTTGTGCACCATATGCGAACATTGCAATGGCTTGTGCCCCACCAACTGCGTATACCTCATCCACACCGAGTATGGCGCAAGTCGCCAGTATGGTCGCATTAGGCAATCCCTCAGGAGATGTTTTTGACGGGGGTGTGGCAATTGCCAAGGATTTCACACCTGCGGCTTGTGCCGGGACAACATTCATAATCACTGAACTCGGGTAGACAGCCTTACCGCCAGGCACATAGAGACCTACACGCTGTATTGGTATCCATCGTTCACTTACACGAGCGCCTGGCGCTAAATCAGTGTGAAAATCCTTCGGGACCTGTGAAGCACTCACAGCCCTTGAGCGACGTACTGACTCCTCAATTGCCGCATGCACTTCAGGATCTAACTGTGCTAATGCTTGTTGCATTTTTTCAGCTGGAACGCGTAACTGTGTCGGACGCACGCCATCGAAGCGCTCGGCAAAATCTCGAAGTGCAGCAGCGCCACGCTGATGCACCTCATCGAGAATCGGTTGGACCAGTTCACTCGCCTCGGATGTGCCCATCTGTGCACGAGGCATAGCCTGAAGTAGTTCGGAACGCGTAAGTTTCTGTCCGCGCAGATCTATGGTTCTCATCAGATTGTCCGTCATGATACTGATGGTAGATTCCACCAATGACTACTAGGGCTTGAAGACTGCCCGACACCCACATCGTGAGATACCCACATCCTGAACACCGAAACTGTGCAAACAAGCATCCTAAACCGGAGAATTCCGGGTCTTAGCATGCTTATATGCACAGTTTGCGAAATATGTCTGCTATCACGCAGCGGTAAGGCACGACGGTCCGAATACTGTTTTAATCTCAGCAAAAAGACTGGTGTCACGCTTGATGCGATATCCATCTCCAAAGGTCATCACGGTTGCATTGCCTTGTGCATCAGGAACTAATAATTTCACTTCACAGTATCCCGGGTGCGAGCGCAATATATTGCTCAGTTGCCCCATACGAGCAGTGTCTAAGGCTATAGGCGGCAAGGCAATCACTAGAGGACGCTCATCAACCGATTCAAGCGTAGGCTTTTCCATCTCCATAGCTCGCATCGAGACCGTTTCATCTCGCACTTCAATCTGCCCACGTATGCGTACCACAGTATCGACAGCGAGATCGACCGCATTAGCTTCATACACTTTGCCAAAGAACATGCATTGTATTGAACTTTCTAGATCCTCAACAGTCACAATGGCCCAAGCGTTGCCCTTCTTGGAAACACGACGGTCGACACCAGTAATCAAACCCGCGATGGTGACCGCTTGACCGTCTCCCATCGTTTTGGCTTTATCAATCAGTTGCGCAATCGACATATCTCGTAATCCAGCCAAGACTGAAGTCATGCCGCTTAGGGGATGATCAGAGACATATAGGCCGAGCATTTCTCGCTCAAAATTGAGTTTGGTGGATTTATCCCACTCGTCAATGTCTGGCACGACTACCGCAGCGTCACCCATCGCATCGTCGGACTGTTCATCGCTCACATCCGCAAAAAGATCAAACTGCCCTTCGGCTTGTTTGCGTTTAAGAGGGACCAATGAGTCGATAGCAACCTCATGAATTTGGTACAGTGCTCGCCGGTTAGGATCAATTGCATCGAAGGCGCCAGCCTTGATCAAAGATTCCAAGGAGCGCCTGTTCAACACATTAAGAGAAACTCTGCGTACAAAATCCACAAAGTTTATGTAGCGCCCGTGATCACCTTCACGCTCTGAAACAATATCCGCCACAACCTTGTCACCAACATTACGTATAGCTCCAAGACCGAAACGCACCACATCACCAACTGCTGAATATTCAGACACCGATTCATTCACATCAGGAGGAAGTACTTGGATGCCCATACGTCTAGCTTCGCCGAGGTAGAGCGCTGTTTTATCTTTGTTTGTACGCTCATTTTGTAGCAAAGCAGCCATAAATTCTACTGGATAATGCGTCTTGAGATAGGCGGTCCAATAAGAAATCATGCCGTATGCAGCAGAGTGGGCCTTGTTGAAGGCGTAGCCGGAGAACGGCACCAGAATATCCCAGACGGCCTGTGCGGCCTGTTCCGAGTATCCGTGCTCCTTCATTCCGGCGAAGAATGGCACGCGTTCCTTGGCCAGTACCTCGGGCTTCTTCTTACCCATTGCTCGACGCAGCACATCTGCTTTACCCAGTGAATATCCAGCCAAAATTCGAGCTGCGGACTGCACCTGCTCCTGATAGACGATCAGACCGTAGGTCTCGTCAAGCACGTCTTTCAACGGTTCGGCTACCTCTGGATGGATAGGCTCAATCTTTTGCAGACCGTTCTTGCGTTTGGCATAGTTGGTATGCGAGTTCATATCCATAGGTCCTGGACGATACAGGGCGATTAATGCGGAGATGTCGTTGAAGTTATCCGGTCGCAAGGTCTTGAGCAGTGAGCGCATACCATCGCCATCGAGCTGGAAGACACCCAAGGTGTCGCCGCGTGACAACAGCTGGTAGGTTTCCCTGTCATCCAACGGAATCTGCTGAATGGTGATTGGATCTTTGCCGTTACGCTCGATGTTCTTGAGCGTGTCACGGATAACCGTGAGATTGGAAAGCCCAAGAAAATCCATCTTAACCAGACCTAGCGTTTCACAGGTGTGGTACTCAAAGGTCGTCGTAACAGTGCCGTCGTTGCGCTCCATCAACGGTGAGGTGTCGGTGATCGGGTTCGAGGCCATAATCGTGGCACAGGCATGCACACCTGTCTGCCGAATCATGCCTTCTATACCTTTTGCCTCCTCGGTGATGCGTTTGACATCGGGGTCGGAGTCATATAAATCTCGAAATTCTCGAGCCTCGGGGAATCGTTTAGACGTGGCATCAAAGATGTCTTTGAGGCTCATATCCTTACCATTGACCGATGGAGGCAACGCCTTGGTTACTCTGTCGCCCATCGAGAATTCGTAATCCATGATGCGAGCGGAATCTTTCAAGGCTTGTTTGGTTTTGATGGTGCCGTACGTCACACATTGTGCAACTTTGTCACTACCATATTTGCGGGCTACGTAGCCCAATACACGCATACGTCCCTCTGGGTCAAAGTCCACATCGATATCAGGTAGTGAAACTCGTTCAGGATTCAAGAATCGTTCGAAAATCAGTCCATGCTTAATTGGATCTAGTTCGGTGATTCCCATTGCATATGCCACCATCGAGCCTGCTGCAGAACCACGCCCAGGCCCCACCATAATGCCATTTTCCTTAGCCCAATTGATGTAATCAGCCACCACCAAAAAGTATCCAGCGAATTGCATCTGGCAGATCACGCCGCACTCATAATCGGCCTGCTGGACGACACTTTGCGGCACACCGCCCGGATACCGTTCCTCGAGCCCTTCCTCAACCAGATGCAGGAATAGCGAAGTCTCGTCCCAACCTTCTGGACAGTCGAAGCGTGGCATAAAAGCACCATCTTCGTGATCGTCAAACATGACGTTGCAGCGTTCCGCGATATCTAATGTGTGATCGCAAGCCTCTGGAAATTCTTTAAAGAGTTCACGCATCTCCTGGGCAGATTTAATGTAGTAACCGCTGCCATCAAATTTGAATCTCCCAGGCTCATCGAGTCGAGAACCAGAATTAATACACAACAGAGCATCTTGTGCGGAAGCATCTTGCTCGTGGACATAATGCGAATCATTGGTTGCCAACAGCGGAGCATTAATCTGTTTCGCCAGTCGAAGTAAGTCTTTGGTGACTCTACTTTCAATCTCCAAACCGTGATCCATTAATTCAACGTAATAATTTTCTTTACCGAAAATATCTTGAAATTCTGATGCCGCGCGCAACGCCTCGTCATATTGCCCCAAACGTAGACGTGTCTGCACAATGCCTGATGGACATCCGGTAGTAGCAATCACTCCCTTGGAATGTTGCGAAAGCACTTCCTTATCCATGCGGGGCCACTTCCCCACCAGACCTTCAAGATTAGCGATCGATGAGGCTTTCATGAGATTTACCAAACCCTCATCATTACTGGCTAGCAGCGTCATATGCGTGATAAAGCCACCGCCAGATACATCATCTGATCGTTGAGCTTCTGTCCCCCACCGCACGCGAGTTCGGTCTTGACGAGCAGTTTCAGGCGTGACATATGCTTCAATCCCGATAATCGGTTTTACCCCAGCTCGCACAGCCGTGCTCCACATTTCGTAGGCGCCATGCATATTGCCGTGATCAGTAATAGCAATAGCTGGCTGACCCAACTCTTTTACTTGCTCCACCAGATCAGGTATGCGCGAAGCTCCGTCGAGCATCGAGTAATGGGTATGTGTGTGCAAATGAACGAAGTTGGAGTCGACGGAGGAAGTCATAACTCTAATCTAACAGCACCGGGCAATCTCGAAATGATACAAATCTCAGCAGATGCCATGAGCAACAGCGTTACAAACACTGTGAGACCTTGCTCCACAAAGCTTTGCTCATAGCTGTGGTTTTTTGCTAATGGCGGCAAGCGCGTGTTGCAAATCTTGAGGATACGTGGAATCCACACGAGTCCACATATGCGTTCTAGGGTGTCGAAATTCAAGTCGCATAGCATGCAGCCACTGTCGATCGAGCCCCAATTCTTCAGCCAATCGCGGATTGGCCCCATACATGTGGTCACCAACAAGAGGGTGCCCTATCGAGGAAAAATGAACGCGTATCTGATGAGTCCTGCCAGTTTCGAGGTTCACACTCACCAATGTTGCTGTGCCTAGACGTTGCAGAACATCCCAATGAGTGATTGCTGCCTTCCCAGCAGGCGTAACTGTAAAACGGAAATCTGACACTTTCGCTCTACCAATCGGCGCATCGATCGTCGCTTTATCTTCGTGCAAATTGCCTTGCACTAGCGCATGGTAAGTTTTCACCACTTCATGCTCAGCGAATTGCCTGCGCATTTCTTTATAAGCCAGTTCTGATTTACAAACCAGCATGAGACCGCTAGTACCAACATCGAGACGACTAACAATGCCTTGACGTCCAGCTGCGCCATAACTAGTGATATGCACCCCTCGCTCAAGCAGGCTGCCGAGCACCGTCGGACCAGTCCAACCGACCGAAGCGTGAGCCGCAACGCCCACAGGCTTATCAACTACTACGATATCGTCATCCTCATAGACCACAGCCATATCGTTGGCTATTGGTTCCTTATGCTCTGGCTGACGCTCAATATTGAGGTCTACTAAGTCACCACTACGCAGAGTTTTCGATTTTGAAATCTCTCGATCAAGCAAACTCGCTTGGCCGGAATCGATGAGTTCCCCAGCTTTCGCTCGAGAAATCCCAAGCATTTTTGACAAAGCAACATCAATACGTTTACCAACTAATGCATCAGGCGCGGGGAGAATCTTGCTCATTGCATATCAGGCTGAATATGCCTGTCCTTTGCAGCATTCGTGGTGCTATCACCAGTAGCGCTCTCAACTTCATTGCCAAAAGGTATACCAGTAAACAGCAACACGACTATACCAATGCCGGCAACCATCAGAATGATGTCAGCAACATTGCCAATTGACCATCCATAATCAAGAAAATCAACCACTTTACCGTTGAGGAATCCGTCGGCATACACAATACGATCAATAAGATTGCCCATAGCGCCCGAAAAAGCCAATGCTAACAGCAAGGTCCACCACACAGAGGTAGTCCTGAGCAAGAGCACAATAAATGCAACACACGCCACGATAGCAACGATGGAAATTACCCAGGTTGCGCCAGATCCCAAACCCAGAGAAGCTCCAGGGTTGCGAAGCAAACGAAGCGAAAGGATGCCCGGGATAACCTTCACCGTGGTACCGTCAGAAAGCTTTGCCAAGGCTAAGGCTTTAGTGATTTGATCTATGCCGAGCGCAATAGCTGCGACGCATGCAAAGACGGCTACGCGTGTGCGCAGCCGCCTTACAGTATTTCCCTTAAGGGACATGAATCATGACCTCGCTGGTCTTGAATCAGTGCTTTGAGTCATTGGACCCTTCAGCAGCCTGATATGAGTTGGTATCAGAAACTTGGGAGACCAACTGGCCGAGGAACTCGGTAAGCCTGCTCCGGTACTCAGATTCGAACTGCTTAAGACCCTGAATATTGCCCTCGATGACCTTAGACTGCGTAACAAGCTTGTCCTTAACACCGGCAGCATATTGGTCGGCCCCAGTACGGGTTTCCTTGTCGTACTGCTGAGCGCGCTTCTGAACTTCGGACTCGTAGGTATCAGCTTCTGCACGTGTGTGCTTGCTGTAGATATCAGCGTCACTACGGGTCTTAGTTGAATACGCATCAGCTTCAGAGCGCACTTGTGCTGAGTAGTTGTCAGCATCTGTATGCGTGCGCTTGGCGTACTCGTCAGCGGCAACATGCGTTCTGTTGGAATACTCGTCCGCCTTTGCAACCGAAGCATCGTGCTTGGACTGACCATCAGCGATAAGCTCTGCACCCTTGGCTTTGCCCTTGTCAACATACTGGTCATGCAGCTGCATAGCCAGAGTCAACATAGCTGTAGCACGCTCAGGCTCAGAGTTTGCATCCGCTCCTGCGCCTGCAATCTTCTTCAAGCTGCCTGTTTCAGTAGAAGGCTCCATCTTGGAGACCTGCTGACGAAGCTGCTCTTCGCGTTGCTTTGATTCATCCAGCTGCTTGGAGAGGTTTTGGCTCGCACCAGACTGCTGCGAAAGCTGCTGCTGAAGCTGAACGACCTGCTGTTGTGCGGCAGATAGTTGCTGCTGAAGGCCCTCACCACGGCTTCTAAAGGAGTCGCGCTCTTGCTGCACAGCGGTGAGCTGATTAGCCAGTGCTTCGGCATCATTGCCTTTGGCTGCCTGAGCCGTAAGCTGATCGATCTGATTATTAAGCTGATCAACCTGTTGCTTCAGCTGCTCGTTCTGCGTTGCCAGCGTCTGAACACGCTGCTCTGCCTCAGCAAGTTTCGCTGTTCCCTCAGCGGGACCATCGGACTTGTTTGGAGCCGACTTGAGTGTCGCGTTCTCCTTCTGCAAAGATTCGACCTGAGCAGTCAACTCCGAAATCTTCGAGTTCAACTTCGCCACATCTGGGCCAAGTGACTGAGTCGATGCATCATTCTGCATCGCCTGCCTACCAAGCACCTCTACTGTTTCAGCAACCTCATCCAAGAAGTCATCGACTGCGTCCTTGTCGAAGCCCTCCTTAAACCTGACTACTGGGATGTAGCGCTCCCTAATGTCTTTTGGCGTCAATAGAACCATTGAAATTCCACCCCTTTCGGGCAACATGCGCTCGCATTGTTGGTTTCCTTCTCAGAATGCTAGCACGCACACTCGCCGTGACCAGTATGATCCGGCGGTTATATGAGCACTCGCAACACAATCAACACGAAGTACAGCACCATAAAGCTCAAATCTAACTGAATAGCACCAAAAGACAGAGGGGGGATATATCTGCGCAACCAACGCAGTGGTGGATCAGTGAGCTTGAACACAATAGAAACTAGCGTTGCCACAAAACCCCTTGGATACCAACGAGGGGACAGCACAAAAACCCAATCCAAGATCATGCGGCATATAAGAATGAAGAGGTATGCGCTGATGATCCAATCGACAATCAAACGAATCAATAAGAGAATCATTGGACAAGACTACCAACACAATCTTGGAGCGAGCAGCACAGCAGCACAGCAACGTGCTCAACATGCAAAAATTCAGCCAACGATCACATCAGATATCTATCAGCCTTAGCTATCGCTACCAACAATGGGCACACCCCACCATGTTGACTGGTGATTTTCGCTGGCCGCAGATAGTCAATTGACAAGAGTCTCACCAGTTCAAAGCGTCATCAATATTAACGATGAGCTATGCACTTGGTGAATACGTCTTGTTGAACACCTATTCCGCGAACAAATCATGTGAAGGTGACTGCCTCTGTGGCTCTTCAACCTTGATATTGACCTGTGCAGGGCTAAGAAGGAAGACACGCGGTGTAACGCGCTCGATTGAACCTCGCACGCCAAAGACCACGCCAGCTGAAAAATCGACAATTCTGTATGCGACAGCCTCGGATACGCCGGTGAGGTTCAACACCACAGGTACCCCATCACGCAAGGCTCTGCCGACCAATTGCGCGTCCTCATAAGACTTAGGGTGAATGGTGGTAATGCGATTCACCCGTCCTTGGAAGGGGCTGGCTTCGCGGGTGTTTGATGTCGAGGAAGACGGGGCAATAGGCGTAACAGAGTGGTCGGAATCGAAGGACGATTCGGAGGACTCCTCCTGCTCGTTTTCTAATTCGTCCTCATCAACCACGTCAGCCATACCCAGATATGACATCGCGTTCTTCATGAAACCTGCCATGTGTGCTCCTTAATCGTCTCAGCGAAGAAAGTCAGGAATATCGAGATCGCCAGGATCCTGCTGTCCTTGTGGGGTCGGAGCTTGCTGCACCACATCATGCTCTGATGTCTCGTCGGAAACGGCTTCATCCTGCGGTTGGCTATCTTTGGCTGGAGCAGCTGTTGTCAGCGGTGGGACCTCTTGAGCGTTACGTTGCGTGGTACGAGCGCTATCGTATTGCTGTGCTTCGTCATCTTTTTTGTTTGGATCAAATCCAGCGGCGATAACTGTTACGCGCACCTCATCACCATAAGAATCATCCAGCGCAAGACCCCAAATAATCTGTGCTTCTGGGTGAATAGCATCTTGAACAAGCTGTGCAGCTGCAGAGGCCTCCTGCATGGATAGATCCGTCGGACCAGCGACGTTAATCAGTGCGCCGTGAGCACCTTCGATGCTCTCTTCAAGCAGAGGTGAGCTGATAGCAATTTCAGCAGCTTGTGTAGCTCTGTCTTCACCCCGTGCAGCACCAATACCGAATAGTGCAGTACCGGCGTCTTTAAGAATTGCAGTCACATCAGAGAAATCAACATGAATATATGAGTTCATGGTGATGAGATCGGTGATACCTTGTACTCCAGCCAGTAAAGCAGTATCGGCCGTTTTGAATGCATCGATCACGCTGACGGTGCGATCCGAAAGATCCAAAAGGCGATCGTTCGGAATAACGATAAGAGCATCAACTTCTTTCCGAAGATTCTCAATACCTGATTCAGCAGAAGATGCTCGCCGTGGGCCTTCAAAAGTGAATGGACGTGTGACCACAGCGATGGTTAAGGCACCAAGCTGACGAGCAGCACGCGCAACCAATGGGCTCGCTCCTGTACCTGTGCCACCACCCTCTCCAGCGGTAACAAAGACCATGTCTGAGCCTTTAATAGCTTCTTCGATATCTGACTGGTGGTCTTGTGCTGCCTTGGCACCCTTTTCAGGGTCGGCTCCTGCACCTAATCCTCGACTGTTGTTATCGGAAAGCGAGATTTTCACATCCGCTTCCGAACGCAGCAAATCTTTCGCATCGGTATTAACCGCCACGAACTGGACGTTCTGCAGCCCCTCAGCGATCATGCGATTGACCGCATTACCACCAGCTCCTCCGACACCGACGACCTTAATGCTGGTCTTGTCGTTGAAATTGTCAGTCTGGGCAATCTCGCTCACAGTATGCTCCTGTCACTCACGGTTAGACTCACTCTATCGCAGTTACGACGCGCTTCGATGGAAATTTGCGCGTGTTTGCATTGATTTTCTGTCATCTTGCCGCACTTTTCTGTCTTCTCACGCTTTGCCCCTCAATACGATGCATCCATAGGGTCATCTCCGAACAGCGCTTCACGCCCTTCAACAGAGAGCTCTCGAGAATCCAACCAACCGTACGGAAGATGAACTTTTTTTGCATATCGTACCCGCCCTCGGGGCTTATTCGCCATTTCCTCGGGGAAACGCGCATCTGAATCAAGTTCTTGCACATGGCGTTCTATATCTGAGAGCGTTTCAGATTCCATAAAAGCTCTGCGAGTCGTACCACCAACAGGGAAGCCTTTGAGATACCAAGCAATGTGCTTTCGTAAATCGTGAACAGCCATAACTTCATCACCATCGTAAAACTCAGTAAGTAGCCGCGCATGCTGTTCTATGACTGCTCCGACTTCTCCGAGGGTAGGATCAACACGTTCCGGCGAACCATTAAAAGCATTCTTAATATCAGCAAATAGCCAAGGCCTACCCTGACATCCACGACCGATAGCCACACCTGCGCAACCTGTCTGCTGCATCATATCGAGAGCATCCTGCGCTCCCCAAATATCTCCATTGCCAAAAACAGGAATGGTCAGGGCCGCTGCTAACTCGGTGATGCGATGCCAATCTGCGTGCCCACCGTAATATTCCGCCGTCGTTCGTGCATGCAAACTCACCGCTGCGCATCCCTCTTCCTGCGCAATACGACCTGCATCCAGATACGTTTCATGCTCATGATCGATGCCCACACGAATCTTCGCGGTTACTGGAATACCAGCAGGTTCACACACACGAACCACACGGCGTATCAATTCTGCAAACACATCAAGCTTCCACGGTAAGGCAGAACCGCCACCACGACGAGTAACCTTCGGCACAGGGCAGCCAAAGTTGAGATCGACATGATCAGCCATATGCCCGTCAACAACTATCTGTGCAGCCTGTTGAACAATTCCTGGATTGACTCCATAAAGCTGTAAAGATCTCGGATCTTCGCTAGGAGCGAAACGACATAAACGGAATGCTTTGGGATTGCGAGCGACTAAAGCTCTAGCCGTTATCATCTCTGCGACATATAAACCTTGAGGGCCGTAGCTCTCGCACAACAATCGAAAAGGCCAATTTGTCACACCAGCCATTGGCGAAAGCATCACAGGTACAGGAACATCCAAAGAACCTAGCTTAATGCCCTGTACCGTAAACGCCTGTTGAGAAGAATCAGTAATTGCCACCAGCTTCGGCCACCTTCACTGGGGCAGATTCATCCTGTCCCGCTTCTTTATTGACATCCATTGCTCCATCAGCAGCCTGCAATCCAGTTATAGAAGCAGGACCCTCCGGATACTTCACACGCTTTTCCTTGATGCGATCATTGACGAATTCAGCGACCTTGTCAAGAGAAATACGCTGCTGTTCCATGCTGTCACGGTCACGAACTGTAACGGCTTGATCATCAATCGTATCGAAATCAACGGTGATGCACACTGGTGTACCAATCTCGTCTTCTCTACGATAACGACGTCCTATAGCACCCGCTTCATCGTAATCAATCATCCAGTCATGCTGGCGAAGGTCAGCAGCAAGATTGTGTGCAATTCCTTGTAATGCTGGTTTCTTAGATAGTGGCAGCACCGCAGCTTTCACTGGCGCGAGCCTTGGGTCAAGGTGCAATACCGTGCGCTTATCCACGCCACCCTTAGTGTTTGGCGCTTCGTCAATGTCATAAGCATCCACCAAGAATGCCATCAGCGAACGGGTAAGGCCAGCAGCAGGCTCAATAACGTATGGGATGTACCGCTCGCCAGTTGCTTGGTTGAAATAGCTCAAATCCTCGCCAGAATGCTCAGCATGCGAACTCAAATCGAAATCAGTGCGGTTCGCCACACCCTCCAACTCACCCCACTCGGAGCCTTGGAATCCAAAGCGATACTCAAGATCAACGGTTCGCTTAGCATAATGAGCTAGTTTTTCCTTCGGATGCTCATAGTGACGAAGGTTCTCTGGATTTACACCCAAATCTGTGTACCACCTGGTGCGGGTGTCAATCCAGTACTGATGCCATTCTTCATCCGTGCCTGGCTCCACAAAAAACTCCATCTCCATCTGTTCAAACTCGCGTGTGCGGAAGATGAAGTTTCCTGGGGTTATCTCATTGCGGAAGCTTTTGCCCATATTCGCGATACCGAAAGGAGGCTTTGAACGTGAAGAACCCATCACGTTCTTGAAATCAACAAAAATACCTTGAGCGGTTTCTGGTCGAAGATAATGCAGGCTGTGGTCGTCCTGTACCGGACCAAGATGCGTTTGCAACATCATATTGAAGTCGCGTGGTTCAGTCCAGTTACCTTTAGTACCGCAATCTGGGCACGGAATATCTTTCAAACCATTCTCGGGCGCATGACCATGCTTTTCCTCGTAGGCCTCTTCTAAGGTGTCGGCACGATGGCGTTTATGACATGATAAGCACTCAATTAATGGGTCGTTAAACACCGATACGTGACCAGAAGCGATCCACACCGGAGTAGGAAGAATTACCGAAGTATCAACGCCTACGACGTCACCTCTGGTAATGACCATCGAACGCCACCACTCGCGTTTGATATTGTCTTTTAGCGCTACTCCAAGAGGACCATAATCCCACGCTGAGCGTGTGCCTCCGTAAATCTCCCCTGCGGGGAACACGAAGCCACGGCGCTTCGCAAGGGACACCACTGCATCGAGTTTGGATTCAGCCACGGAACACCTTCTGTTGAGAGTTTTTCAAGGGTTTTGACTCGATAGAGTCTATAGCGAGACTCTGACACCCTTTCAAATACATCATTTAGAGATAACTGCAATAAAAGTGCAGATAAATATCGAAAAATGTGGTCCATAACTGCACTTTTATTGCAGTTATCTCATTTCCTGGCCGAATGCGGGCTGTCCAAGGGATTTCTTATGGTTCAAGAGCACATGCAGGGGCACTCGGAAGAGTTGAGATGGCACGATGTCACGACGGCATTATGTCAGTCCCTTCGAACCTGTTGGTTAAGACCATCGTAGGGAGACATGAAATGTCTGATACCGCTTCATCCACTACATCAACACCGTTGGAAGCCGACCATCCAATCCGTAAGGCGATTGAACAGGCCGCTCGTCTAGTGCGACAACGCACACCACTGGCACAATCTTTCACGAATTTCGTCACCATAAATTTGGTAGCCAACGCTCAACTAGCTGTTGGCGGCACTGCTGCCATGAGTTACCTTCCTAACGATATCGCAGACGTGAGTGCCATTGCAGGAGCAACCTACATTAATGTGGGCACCTTGCTGCCTTTCTTCGCCACAGCACTCCCCCAAATAGCCAAAGAGCTGAACGCCTCCGCCAAACCTTGGGTGCTAGATCCAGTGGCAGCAGGACTCGGCAAAACACGTACCGCTATTTTGCAGTCATTTAAAGAGAATCCTCCAACGATTGTGCGAGGCAATGCCTCAGAAATTATTGCACTTACCCACATATGGAATTTGGATGTGGCCTCTGAATCTACCCTACGAAGCGATGAAACAACCCGTCCAGCAGGTGTCGAGTCTGTTGACGAGGTCGATCAGGCACAGGATGCGGCATTGACTCTGGCGCGTTTCCTCTCTTCACACAGTTCCACAGGCACAGCTGCGGTTGCAGTGTCTGGTGCAGTTGATTTGGTAACTGATGGAGCCGACGTATATCGCCTTCCTGGTGGCAGCGAGATGATGACAAAAATTACAGGAGCAGGATGCTCACTCGGTGGAGTAACCGGCACCTATCTGGCCGTGAGTGAAGCGCTGACTGCGGCAATCGCAGCTTCAGTTCATTTCAACTGCGCCTCTCACCTTGCAGCAGAGACAGCAGCAGGACCAGGCACATTCCAGAGCGCATTCTTGGATGCCCTATGGAACACGAGCGCAACTGATATCGCCCAAGGTGCGATTCTTCTCTCCAACTAGTGATTTCGGCGATAGCCTTCAATCGCTGACATACAAAGGACAATAATGACTTCGCAACACTCTTCTCCGCAACATTCTTATTCACAGCAGTCCACGTCCTCGCAATTTCCTTCTATGCGTAACAGCTTCGACTTGTCGGCATATTTGGTGCTCGGCCCAGATGACACTCACGGCCGCAAGGTCGAGGACATTGTGGCAGCGGCATTACGCGCAGGCATCAGCTTTGTACAGTTGCGCGCTAAACATTCAGATGCCTCAGAGATTATTGATATGGCAAAAAAAATTGCTCAGGCCATAGCTGATGCGGGCAAGAGTTCTACCGTTCCATTGGTTATCGATGACCGTCTGGATGCAACGTGGCAAGCTCGATGTGAAGGCATTAAAGTCGATGGCGTACATGTTGGACAAACTGATATCAGTGTGGAATACTGTCGCAAATTGCTGGGACCCGACGCAATTGTTGGCTTATCAGCAAATACAGAACACCTGATTGACATCATTAACGCCCTGCCTGCGGGAGTCATTGATTATGTTGGCGCTGGTCCCGTGCATCCAACCACAAGCAAACCCGATGCAGGTATTGACGAGCATGGCGTTGCACATAATCTTGAAATTGAGGGTATTAGAAGATTATCCGAAGTTAGTAGCTACCCCGTTGTAGCAGGTGGTGGAGTGACAGTCGACGACATGCCTGCATTGGCACAAACCAAAGTGGCAGGGTGGTTTGTCATTTCAGCTATCGCAGGCAAGTCAGACCCAGAACTAGCTACAACACAACTCATTGAAGCTTGGAACAGCGCAAAACATCAACAATCTTGAAATCAACAAACACCAAGGAGACCAGCATGGAATCACCTACAGAACAACACCACTCAGATAGTGACAAGCCCTATATCAATACTGTTGCTGCTTTATGTATTGCGCCAAGTGGGGTTGGCGATGAATTATCAGAATATGTCGCACAAGCAGTGGCCACCATTCGCGACTCTGGTCTCCCAAATGAGACCAATGCAATGTTCACCAACATCGAGGGCGACTTGGATGAAGTTCTAGCGGTCGTAAAAGATGCCACTATGAAGCTCGCTGGCCAGGGGTATCGCACCGGAGTCACACTGAAACTCGATATTCGGCCAGGTTTTACAGGCCAGCTCACCCGCAAACCACAATTAGTAGACGAAATCCTCAATAAGCAGCAATAACCGCAGCCCAAATAACAGATAACTGCAGCAAAATGACAGTTCTAGAGCAACATTGGCAATGAATTGCTCTCCTCTTGGTGCAGTTATCGGTTATTTATGACGTTATGCCTTGACTCCACCGAAACGACGATCTCGGTGAATGTAATCATCTATAGATCTCCACAGCACGTCACGCCCACAGTCCGGAAACAACTCTGGCACGAAGTCGAGTTCAGCATATGCAGCTTCCCAAGGGAGAAAGTTGCTCGTGCGTTGCTCGCCTGAAGTACGAATTACCAGATCACAATCAGGAATATCAGGGTTATACAGATGCTCAGCAATCATCTTCTCTGTAACCCTGCCGCCCTTAATTTTGCCAGATGCCACTTCTTTGGCGATTGCACTCGCCGCGTCAGCTATTTCTGCACGACCTCCATAATTGATGCAAAATACTACATCAATCACTGAATTATTCTTGGTCCGATCCATAGCGACTTCTAGTTCGTCAATTACAGATTTCCATAATTTGGGTCTGCGCCCTGACCAACGAACTCGCACGCCCCACTCATCCATCTGCGCCACACGCCTATGAATAATGTCACGCGAAAAGCCCATTAAAAATCGCACTTCAGCTGGGCTACGCTTCCAATTCTCAGTAGAAAAAGTATACAGACTCAAATAACGAACACCAGACTCAATAGCACCCGCAATCGTATCGAAAACCACTGGCTCCGCTGCCTGATGACCCTTTGTACGTTCTAAGCCACGCTGCTTAGCCCAACGCCCATTACCGTCCATAATCACGCCTACGTGACGAGGTACGGCATTCTTTGGAAAATCAGGGATGCGAGATGGTTCGGAAAAGGGTGCTGCCGGTATATCCAATGAAGTGTAATCAACCTGTTCAAAGCTCATGGTCACGAATCTAACAAGCGTAGTGAACGAATCGGCCGCTCAAGATAATATTCGCCCCATTCCTCAACAATACGTGCGCATAGTGGGTCAATTGCAACTCTCTCACCGTGCCTGCCGTGCTCAGCAGTTTCACCGGCAACATCCAAAACAGACCAGTCACCATGAACTAATGCGTTCAGCACTGTGCAACTATGAGCAGATATACGCCTAGCCTCCGGCGTCCGGTCATTGCTACACATCACACCTCCAGCAGGAACAGAGAAAAAATCTAAACCTTCTCGCCTGCCACACACCACACAGGAGTCACATCGTGGGAACCAGCCAGCAAGAGCTAATGAGCGCATCACATAGGAGGCACTAATCAGCTCAGGACGGTGACGGTGCCTAGATAAGGATGCCAAAGCGGCCACCAGTAAGGAATATTGATCCTTCGCTGACTCGTGCTCACTACTGAGCAGTTTATTAATCGTTTCAAGAATGACTGAGCCATTGGTATACAAGTCATAATCACCACAAATCAAGTCTGCATAAGGCATAATGCTGGCGGCTTGAGTAATTCTATCCAGAGTTCTTCCCTCGGCAATCAGCACATCCGTGCGCATAAAAGGTTCAAGCCTTGCGCCAAATTTCGATTTCGTACGTCGTACCCCTTTAGCAACTGCACGAATCTTTCCATGTTCCCTGCTGAGCAAGGTGATGATGCGATCTGCCTCGCCTAACTTAACTGTGGTGAGCACTACTGCTTCATCACGATATGTGACCACTGCCCACCTCCCTGTAGCTTCTGACACTACCGCACTGACTCTCACTGTGGAGATAGCAGGGAAGCAGATTCGTCTATTTGCCTAATCCAGTACTTGCCTAATCCAGCATTCGTTTAATACACAAATAATCCCCAAAATGCAAAAACCAGCAGAATACAGAACATCGCCAGCGTAGTAATTACGAATAATGCACGGCCAAGTCTGGTCGAAGCCAATACTGGTTTGCTCTTCTGCTGTGCTATAGCAAGCTTCTCCTCAGCACTCAAACCTGCTGCATCTTGGTGTATCGACGTGAGTCCACGCAAAGAAGCGACTTCAAATAGACGCCCAAAAATTCTCGACCAAGCCCATACTACTAATGTGGAGACAATTTGAATTACTGGCCAACTCCAATAAATCATGCCAGCAGGCTCTGGAGCCCCTCCCCAAGCAAGTTTAACTACCCCGACAACCACCTGCCCTAATCCTGAGATAAAGAGCAACAAGGTAGCCAAAGTAGTGCCTGTAATCAACAGCAAGATACCGCCAAACCCATGTACAAAACCTAGTGCATGCCCCTTGTGCTTAACAATGTGCTTGATTTTGCTCCCTAAAGCAACCAGCGCTAGCACAATAGACGCCAAAATAAATAGGATAGCAGCTACATGAACCCCGATCATGTACACCGTCAGAGTGGGGCGCGCATGCAAATCGCTCGGCACCGCGATGGATTGACGAATCGTTTCTCCTGCTACACGCTCCGAAGTCTGGGTAAGATTATTGACCTGACCTATAGCCCAATCCGTCACATCTTCGGGATAATGGTCTGCGAGTGGGGTACCTGACTGTGCCTCATCACCCAATCGCAACACATGGTTAGCTATAGGATAATTACGAACCGTCACATTCCAATTATTCGCTTGATGCGCAAGTTTAAGTATCTCTTGAGTTCCTTCGACTTGGGCTGTCATGACGTCTTTGGAACCATATGCCACAAATGTCGGAATTGCGTATGCGCTTGCGCGCATAGTGTCTATATCAATGTTATCTAAGTTAAAAAGAGCTGCGTCAGTGCTAAAGAGTCGTCGCACAATGGACTGGTAGCCTGGATTAGCTCCTACCAATGCAAAGTCCTGAGCCGCCAGAAAACCTAGAGAATGCCTGGGAGAATTCACCATCGGACTAAGCAAAATTTGGAAAGCAATCTTGGGATCGTCCTGAAGCAAATATGCACTAATCCACGTGCTCTCACTGGTGGCGTAGATACCCACTTTTTCAGAATCCACATTACTTTGATTCCGAAGGTACTGCACAGCCTGGTCGTAGGCTTTAGCAGAAGCAGGATAATCACGGTTGACGTCGCTGGTATTCCACACCGGCTTGTCTATCACCACAGTCACGAAGCCTGCTGACGATAGAGTCTCTGCTACATCGCCAAAGGAGTTATCGCTGGTGCCATATCCCGCACCATGCATAAATACAATGGCAGGTAACTTCCCGCTGGCCCCTACAGGCTCTCGTATGAGCATATTAATGTTTTGCTTATCGCCCGTGGATGACTGTGTGGCGACGAATGACTCGTGGTGTTCCTTAACTTGATAATCACCGTCTTTTGCCAAATGCACGTTATCAGGATTATTGAAAGTGACACTAGTGTCGGAAGACAGCGTAGCAACACTTTGATTCGTTGGCTCATTTTTCCAAGGAACAGTGGTGATGTGTGAGACGGATGTGAGAATACCAATCATCATAATGAAAATGGGAAGGCTTACCATTAACCTCCTGGACCGGCTCCAAGCCCTGTTCGCCTTAGCTGCATATTCATCATTCGACACGGGAGTCATTCTAACCGCACAGCCCGTACACCGGCTCAACATCGTTGATCAATCTCAAGGAGCTTTGCTCCAAGATACGAGCTATCACCTATGTTTCCAGCGGTTCCGACAGATACGAGAAGATTGGCAACACCACAGGATGTTGAACGACCATATCGTCAGTACTATCGTCCTCTTTTGCCTCCATACTTTCAGCCATATCCAATGCACGCTGCAACAAGGTTGAGACGATACGATCCTCAGCAACAGTTTCAACAACCTCGCCTTTGATAAAAATCTGCCCCTTGCCATTGCCAGAAGCGACGCCAAGATCTGCCTCACGCGCCTCTCCAGGACCATTAACGATGCATCCCATCACTGCAACAATGGTGCTGTAACGTCTTTGAGACCGTCAGCCACCTGATTCGCTAAGGCAATCACATCCACTTGTGCCCTGCCACAGCTTGGACATGAAATCAAATCGAAGTGACGTTTCCGTAAACCCAGATACTCCAATATTTTGCATCCAACTTTGGCTTCCTCAACTGGTGGCGCGGAAAGAGAGACACGAATGGTGTCACCAATCCCCTCAGCTAACAAGGCACCAAATGCAACACAAGATTTAATTGTTCCTTGCCATTGTGGTCCAGCTTCGGTGACGCCAAGATGCAGAGGCCAATCGCCTTTACTAGCAAGTAAACGGTAAGTTTGAATCATGGTCACAGGGTCATGATGTTTCACAGAGATTTTGAAATCAACAAAGCCGACATCTTCGAAAAGCTTTGCTTCCCTTATTGCTGATTCCACCAAAGCTTGAGGCGTCGGAGCTCCATAACGCTGATAAATATCACTATCCAAACTTCCCGCATTCACTCCTATTCGTAAAGACACTCCTGCTTGTTTGGCTGCTTCACATATTTGAGGTCCAACTTGTTTGAATTTTCTGATGTTGCCTGGGTTGACTCGTACCGCTGCACAACCAGCATCAATAGCGCGAAAAACATATTTGCTCTGAAAATGAATATCGGCGATTACTGGCAAAGGAGACTTACGCACAATCGCGGGGAGAGCCTCAGCGTCTTCCTGATTAGGGACAGCAACTCTCACTATGTCGCAACCTGCTGCGCTGAGTTGTGCAATTTGACGAAGAGTGGCATCTACATCAGATGTTTTCGTATTGGTCATTGATTGTACTGAAATTGGGGCTCCACCACCGACCGGTACTGAACCCACCATGATCCTCCTTGATTCACGGCGGGAGTGCAATGAAGCAATACACGTTTCAGCCTCAGCTGTGCGCCGAAAGGCATGCTGTTGATTGTTACTGGCAAGATTCACAGGCGACTCCCCGCCGTTGGTGACCATAACACCTCTATTCTTTCCTGTTCAGTGACTCTTTGCTTAGCTCTCAGCTCTCACGAGCAAGGAATCGGCGATTCTTCTCGCATCGCGTTCAAGTTCGAAAATCTGTTCAACTTCTTGACACCAACCCTGCTCTTTGAGTTGTGTATCCATCTGATCGAGTGTGACACGCACTACATCGATGATGGCAAGATATGGCAATCTATGCTGCAGAAAAGCTTGCACTGCCTGTTCATTAGCAGCATTCATAGCGATAGTGTGGTTCTCAGAAGTTTCCAACGCTTCCCGAGCTACAGACACTGCCGGAAAAGCCTCATCATTAACCACATCAAAGGTCCATTGACTAGCTTGCGACCAATCACAGGCTGATGATATTTGTGGCAAACGATCTGGTGCCGACAGTCCCAAAGCAATCGGTAATTTCATATCTGGAGGCGACATCTGTGCAATGGTGGCACCATCACAGAATTCAACTAAAGAATGCACGATTGATTGTGGATGAACGGTGACTTGTATATGCTGCGGCGGAATGCCAAACAGTCGACTAGCTTCAATAATCTCAAGCCCTTTGTTCATCATATTTGAGGAATTGACAGTCACCACAGGACCCATATGCCATGTGGGATGGCACAACGCTTGCTCAGGAGTGATAGTGCGCATACGTTCTGTGGACCACGTTCGGAAAGGGCCACCAGATGCTGTCAGAATCAGAGAAGCAACTTCATGATGTGCACCAGAACGTAATGATTGCCATATCGCCGAATGCTCCGAATCAACTGGATTGATTTGCTTTGGTCGTACTTGTGCATCAAAAAGCAAATGTCCCCCTGCAACAACTGACTCTTTATTAGCCAAGGCAAGTTGAGCACCTGATGCTAAGGCTGCAATAGAGGGTTGCAATCCAACGGATCCGTTAATTGCATTTAGCACCACGTCGGCTCCACACGCTGCAGCTTGTGCAGCTGCCCTCTCCCCGACAAGTATCTGTGTGCCCTTGATTTGCATTCTCTCAAGATGAGCTTGCAATGCTTGAGCAGAGCTTGATTCCCTCACAGCCACGATAGGCACGTGGAACTGTGCGATTTGTTGCGCAAGCAGACGAGGATTCGATCCATTGGCAGCAAGTGCCACAACCACAAAACGGTCCTGATGCCCAGCGATAACTTCTAAAGCTTGAGTACCGATGGATCCAGTAGACCCTAATATGACCACACTTCTTCGTGTGGAGCGCTCATCACTGCTGTCAAGATCATTCAGCGATGTAGTTGGAGAGTTGGGAACTGGATTGACAGCAGTATGTGCTGCTTCTACAGGCACTGCTGCTCGTGTAACTCCGGACGAAGTATTATCAACGCTACGTGTCTGAAACACTGAAGCAGTAGAGCAGGTCAACGCTGGCCTCCCAGGAATGTGAGCGAACTAACTGGACACAATCCACTGTGCCCTTTTCAGACACAGTTTTGGAGACAAATACCTCATTTATTGACACTATGTACACATCGCGGCGCACGTGAATGATACTTCTTCACAGTTGCACCGCATAAGGCTACGCGAGCTCACTACTCCTTGGAATCTTGAGCAGCAGATGTCGGTTTGCTGTCCCCTTCATCAAAACCAGGGAATGAGAGGTCAGGAATATCCAAATCAACCTTAGGGAAGGTTGAGCTGTCAAGAAGTGATGTCAACTCTGCCAGATACTGGTCTGGGTCCTGACCTTGTTTCGCTGAATGATCTGTAGCAGTAGCTTCTGCGCTAAGCGCCGCAACCTCGCCGGAGCGATCTTCTTGGTAAGTTTCAGACGGAGATTGCTGCGATGGTACAGCACTTGGTGCAGAGAAAGCTGTAGCAGGTGCCGGCATAACAACTGGAGAATTTAGCGCTTGAGTTTCGACTGCCGCAGACTCTTCGGAAGCAGCCTGTTGCGCTGAAACAGCCGCGTGAGGTTTGTCTGCGCCGGGGATTTCATAGTCATTGCTCTTGTTGCTGCTTTCAACGCTCTGAGTTGCAGACTGAGGCTGTTGCGGTGCCCAAGATCGTGGCTGAGCACTACTAGCACCTCCCACACTCAGAGGGTCAAAACGCTCAGTAGCCGCATCTTCAACAGCGAATGTGCTACCTTCAGCAGCTGGCTGTCGGTCAAGCGGAGAATTAGAAATCTGTGTTTCGCTGTTGTCTTGCTTTTCTGAATATCCCGCTGGAACTTGGACATCAGCATGAGGCGATGCTGCCAAAGCTGCGAGTGAAGCATTTGCAGATCCTGGAAAATTCACAGACTCATGCAAATCCTGTTTCGGTGAATTTGAGTTCACTGAATCCGGCTTAGCGGAGGGCGTCTGCACATTCTCTGCTGGGGTTCCTTGCTCAGGCTTAGCTGTGACAGGAGAAGCTGAAGACTGGAAAATCGCTTTCTCAGCTGCATCTAGACGGTTAAAATCATCGTCTTGCCCGCCGGATTGCGCAAAGCTGGTGTCTTGAGCAGGTTCATTGGCAAAACTTGTAGCATCCGCATCGCGTGAGACACGGTTATTCCGCGCTGACATATCAAAAAGAGGTGCGACTACCTGGGTTGCTGATGCAGTTTCATTCTGCGCTGGTAGAAATGCGGCTGGGAGCCCTTCTTGAGATTGAGAACTCTCGACATCATGGGCTTCTTGCGCAGGAGTGTAATCGTTGACACGCACATAGGATTCAACGCGTGACAGCAGCTGCACAGCAAAATTTAAGAAATAATCTACTTGACGCTCGTCGTAGCCTCTTTTGCCTTTGCATTGGGTGAAAATCACGTTGGATACACGTTTAGCATTCAAATCCACTAAATCTTTGGCATTCTCAGAATGGCGGTTCTGCCCTAATTCAATAGATAGTTTCTGAGCTATCTGATCGATTAAACGATCAACTTGGCTGCGTTTGTATGAAGACTGCTTCGACTTCCCTGCAGCAAAACGCTCCTTGGCCGCACGCGAAGCATGTTCAGAAAACTTCTGGAACATCGATTCGGTTTGCGCTCTCCACGCAACACGTCCGCGCTGATTGATTTCCCAAGAAGTTCGCTTATCAACTACTGCACGTTCCAAACGTGCAAGCGCAGCGTCAACTTGAGCAATAACAAATCCGTTCTTTACTAGCTCGAAAGACACATTTTGAATGTCCTCCTGTCCAAGACGAGGTTCATCACTCTCGTACAAGGCATGAGCCTTCTCAAGAAAAGCATCGACCTGCTGCGTGTCATAACCCCACTTGCGCTTTCCAGCAAGTGCGATCACAGATCCACGTTTCTCGGCATCCGGCTCTTGCGCCATAGGACATCGACCTCCCGCCCATCAGGGCATCAGACTCAGACAATCCAACATTACGTGATTGTTGCGACTCATTCAGTTAAGCATAACCTCATCAGACAACACGGATAACTGCTGAAGCTTAGCTGTGAGGGCTCTGCATGGGACCGTACGCTCAAATCCATCATAGGCATTACATGCATAACGTGTGTTGTTTGCAGCGCGCGATTCGTTCTAGTGATATTGTATTCTAGTTCGTTGCGGGCGATTAGCTCAGTTGGCTAGAGCGCCACCTTTACACGGTGGATGTCGGGGGTTCGAGCCCCTCATCGCCCACTCGCATTTGTTCCCCTTGAACCGACGGTCTTGTGACGATTCAAAGGGAACATTTTTATTGGCTGAACACGTTGGAGCAACAACGGTTTCAGCCTTTCTTTTTGCCCACAGCCTTCGCCGTGCCCACATTTTGCCTACATTCTTCGACAGCATTGTCTATAGCAGTAGACACATGATTTAGATCTGAGTCAAATAGATCTGCATAGACCCCCAACGTCATCGACGCGCTTCTATGCCCAAGCATGCGTGGCAACGCCTTGACATTTGCGCCGGCTTGCACATATCACCCCGTATCACTAAGTGCTGCGGGTTTATTCTTGCCGTCAAATAGCATGTTCGACTCCCGCCAGAGGTCTGATGGTATTCATAGACTGACGGCATGATTCAAAGCTCTTCACTTCGAGTAACAACGACTGATGGCAGGACACTCTCCGGTCGATCTTTCGGGCCGACAGGTGGAACTCCAATACTGTTCATTGCCGGAGCCGGAACAGGGAAGAGCATGAGCTTCGGCGACGAGCTTCTTGACACGTTCAACGTACGTCTCCTGACCATGGACCGGCCAGGGATGGGTGATTCCAGCGGGTATGAGACTCGAACGCTCGACTCCACCTCGAACGACTACCGTGTCTTCGCTGAGCAGACACTCGGCATACGGGGAGTATCCATACCAGTAATAGCCAATTCGCAGGGAGGCGTTTTCGGTCTCTCGGCTGCATTACACGGATGGGTATCGCGACTGGTGCTCGCATCGCCTGCGGACGAGATCTCGAATCCGACCATTCATGCAATGCTGCCACATGAGGCGACACAGCTTGCTGATATTGCCTGTTCCGACCCCGAACAAGCCGCTAACATACTCGCATCCTTCACTGCGCAAGGTATGGAGACCATGGTCATCAATGGTTCGCACCCCAATGATCAGGCCTTCTACCAACAGCCAGCATTCCTGACCCGATACCGCGAAGCTCTCGAGGAAGGATTCGGGCAAAACGGCAAAGGATACGTTACAGACACCCTAATCGCCATGCGACCTTGGAACCTGAAGTTGACTGGCATTCACGTGCCGACAACAATTCTGTACGGAGCACATGACCAAAGCCACTCACCTGACAAGACGGCAACGCTCACCAGCAGAATACCCACCGCCAAGCGTGTGGTCATAGACGACGCCGGCGGAGCTTTACTCTGGACACACTCCGAGCAGGTACTGCGAGCAGCGCTCTAAATCGTCAAACTTTGTTCGGTTCCCAGCCGATGTACCAAGTCTGGTGATCCTTACACCTTTCACCACCAAACACCGTATGCGAGCATTTAGTTCCTTGGTAGTTGCTTTGTGAAGTGCACTTCCTTCTTGCCACGAGTGTAACCAATAGCGGCATAGAAGCGGTGGGCATCATGACGTTCCTCGCCTGAGTTCAAGAGGACGAAAGAGACGCCATGTTCCACCGCCCACTGCTCAATCGATTCCATCAGTCTTCTGCCGATACCAATATGACGCCGCGATGAATCAACGGCTAGCGCCTCGATCTTGACCATCGGTTCCATGTACGAAGCTTCCAGCATGTCGCCCTGTATGTAACCAACTACTTGCTCTTGCACGCTTGCGACGAGGACTATGCTGCGCTTCCTGTCAAGGATGTTGAAGAGTCTGCGACGCGTGGATTCCAATGGGTAATCGTATTTCAAAGCGGATTCATTCAATGCGTGGATCGCTTCGGCATCACTTTCTGCGGCTCTGCGGATAGTAAATGATTCGATGCTGGACATGATTAGCCACCTTTCACATCGCACCATACGTCACCAACGGAATGTCCTACACGAGAGCAGAAGGTTTCGTCATGAAATAAACACTTGCTCTACCTCGCAATGTATAAGAAACACACCAATTATCAATCTCCGACGCAGCCGCAACGACCTTCGCGAAATGCACCAGCACGAAGGCAACAATCAAACAATTCACCAAACAGGAGGAGACCCAAGATCAAACAACTCCACCGAAGCTCCAGCACCCACGGCAAAGAACTGATCGAGGAATTCCCCCGGCTACTGCTGGAATCCCAAAGCATCAGACCAAGGCCTAGACAAGCCCACCAATATGACCAGACTCGCTGACCATCCGGCAACTTACACATGCGAACAGCATTATCACAGCAACCAAGCCCCGCCCTCGCCAGAGTCCTGAGCATGGCAGCGGCACGGCGTACCAAACGTGATGCAGGGAACAGCCAGAAAAATAACCACGGCTCCGCCCTGTGCACTGATGTTGTTTGAGATATGAGTGTGTTTCTGCGTCCCTCAAATACCTCTGACCTTGAGTATCTCGCGCCGATCGAGGAACAGGCGGACATCCTGTTTCTCGAATTGTTCCACCCCTGAGCACTGGGATTCAGCACCAACAGGTGCTGAGAGGCTGGCCCAGGGTGGTTTCATCATAGTGGCCGAGCATCAATCGGGACGTCTTGTCGGTTTCGTGCACATCCTGGAGTATTCCGGCATCGCCCATCTGGAACAGTTGTCAGTGCTTCCCGACTTCGGCAGAAGGGGAATAGGAGGCCGGCTAGTCGGCGTGGCCGAGCAAATGGCAAAGGATCGTGGATACCGTGAGCTGACCTTGCGGACATATGCCGACGTTCCATGGAACACTCAGTTCTACCGCGGACTCGGCTTCGAAGAAGAGGAGCCGAGCACAGAATTCCACAGGAATCTGGTAGCCGTCGAGAAGAGGATGAGACTGGATGAATTCGGAAGACGAGTACAAATGCATGTGATCCTACATCCATGACCGCGTGAAGGCATCAAATCAGAATATCGAGATCGCCCGGAGTGAAGTCGAAGCCGCGAACTTGACCATCGGCACACTCCCGGATGCGCGCTACGAGTGTTCACTCGGAAAGCGCGGTCGAAGCCCATGCAGTATGTAAGGATTTTCCGGGCTGTCATTTCAAGCATGACCAACCGTGAGGTATCAGGTTGATCGAATTCCGCCAATACACCGCCAATCAGACGGTCATCACCCTTAGTGCAAACAGTCAATTGCAAGTCATCGCCAGTTTCTCACGGATGTCCCTCTGCGCTTCGGCTAAGAAGCTCAGTCTTCCGCGAGCGAAGCAATGGGCCGTCGTGTGCCCTATATACAAGGAGCGCAGCCGCGTCCTGATCCTGATAGTTCCTCAGCGTGAGTCTATCTGTATCGATTGCCGTAATCATCAATGCATCCCTGCTAGTGGTGTCCTGCAGCGCCAACCGGTCTACGGACGATACGTTCTGAGCCGACCACACACCACCGTATGGGATTCTCCTCTATCCCGCCAGACATGGATACCACCGTTGACATGTATTCTGGTTCCGATCGGAAAGTGGCTCATGCATGGGCAAATCGTTGGGAGGCGGAGATGGCAGGATTGATTAACGAGATCGTAGCCGTCGTGGTGCTCCTGTGTTTGCTTGTGGTCGTGATCGTAAAGCCGCGTCGCATACCTGAGGGTTTGGCAGGCTTCGCAGGCGCTTTACTGCTCATCGCCGTTGGATCGACAACTACGAATGCCGCAATCTCAAAAATGGGTGAACTGATGCCGACCGCATTGTTTCTAGGAGCGTGCTTGATTCTCGCCGGGTTATGCGAACGAGAAGGTCTGTTCTCCTATCTCGGTGAGGTAACCGTCCGGCTTTCACACGGCAATCCTTCACGACTGTTTCTGCTGTCGTTTCTCCTATGCGCAATGGTCACCGCCGCACTGAGTCTCGACACAACTGTGCTGCTGTTGACACCGGTCATACTGCATATGTCGGATCGGGCACGCGCGGATTTTCGTCCGTATATATATGCCGCTTGTCATCTGGCCAACACCGCATCGTTGTTGCTGCCATTATCAAATCTGACGAATCTTCTGGCAATGAACAGCTCTAGGCTTGATTTCCTAGGTTTTGCTCGCACGATGTTCTTACCGTGGTGTGCAGCTGTGGCCGTTGAATACATCGTGATACGCGTAGCGTTTCATTCTTCGTTTTCACATGACGCTCTGCTCGCAGCCAGCAACTATCCCGATGGTGACGATGCCAAAAGTGTCTCGAAGGACAACGTCCCCATGTTTGCCTTATTTGTGGTGGCAGCCTCCCTGATTGGCTTTATGATATCCAGTTCGCTAGGGGCTCCCCCGTTCTGGGTCGCCTTGCTGGCCTGCCTAGTACTTTTCGTTCATAGGGTGATTCGCGAACGTGCTGTCCTTGGAGAAGAGATTCGGCGGGTTTCCAAAAATGCGAATCTGTCGTTTCTGATATTCGTGCTGTCTCTTGCGGTTGTGGTGTCCGCGTTGTCCGACAATGGTCTGGGAAGACTCATCTCTCCCCTGTTCTCCGGGGAAGCGACATTGATGAAGCTGCTGGTTGTGGCATGTTGCTCGGCTCTGGCGGCGAATCTGTTGAATAATCTGCCGGCGGCGATGCTGCTGATACCTTTGGCCGCCTCCAGCGGATCGACCCTAGTGATGGCGGTACTCATCGGCGTCAATATCGGTCCCAACCTCACCTACGCCGGTTCTCTGGCAACAATCCTGTGGAGACGAATCGTGCACAACCACGGCAAACACATCACCCTCACGCGTTTTACAGGCATCGGGCTGGTCAGCGTGCCCCTGTGCATATTCTTCGCAACACTGTCCCTCTGGCTCGTAACTCTGCACTGAAGCCATTGTATATGCACCATCACCATGCGAGGCCACTAGCACACAGCGAGCGCTCAATTGGATGCGACTATAACCGTCGGTTTGTTGCGGTTTTGGGCGTTTTGGCATGTCGTCAACAAGCATTGATGACCCAAGTCGGTCTCGAACCAGCGATCGTGAGATTAGAAGTCAGTGAGTACCTAATTCTTTGTCGAACAGAAGACTGTCTTCGTCGTAATAGTCCTGCGTGATTCCCCTTGATGTCATATGTAATCGTTCACACACATGTATGGATGGGGAATTATTGGGGTCCACCACCGCCATGACTGTTCTAAGTCCTCTGTTTGCAGCGTCATCAAGCACTGCTTTGGCCGCCTCAGTGGCATAACCACAACCTTGGGCGTCCGGATGCAGTTGCCACCCTATCTCAATGGGAGCTTGCAAGTTGATACCTTTGATACTTTGAGAAAGTCTGACGGGCTTCAACAGCATGTTGCCTAGTGGAGTACCTTCTTGCGAAGTGATGAGCCATATCCCATAAATGCTATGGTCCAAGGATTGCCTTCTCCTGATGGATTCTTTCGCTTCCTCAATGTCCGTCATGGTGTGTGCGTATGGCCCGAGATATCTCACAGACTCTTGTCGTGACTCCAAATCGAAAAGGAAGTGCGCATCATCCTGCTGCCAGGGGCGGAGGATGAGCCTATCACTGAATATGCTTCGCATGGTGCAATATTATCCGGCACCTGCTCGCCTGAAAAGCGTTGCCTGAAGTATTGATAATTACAGGGAATCGAAGAAATCGGCCAGGAGATAACGGCTGAGGGTGAATTTGCGTTTTGCAGTGTTTGCAAGGTCTGAAGTGGTATGGAAATCAGGCTTTCACTCTGACAGCGAGCGGCAGTCCATGAGAATCAAACACTGCTCATCTCAGAAAGCTGCAGCCTGAACCTACACTTGATATAGAGGTCAGCCGGTGGACTGTGGCGAGTGTGTCGGCTGTGCGAGGGACACATCGATCTCCTTGTTGTTTGAAAGCATAGCAAGTGCCTGACTTTCGGGACTATCAGCTTCAGCAGTATAGATTTGAAGGCGTAGATCAGGATCGTCTGGCTGAGTCCACACTTGGTAATGCAGATGCAGGGCACCAAATGCCGGATGCAATAACGTGCGATCACCGAGGGTGCATTCGTGCACGTCGTGAGCCGCCCATAGTCGGGCGAATTCGGGACTATGCATCGATAATTCTCCAATGAGTGATGCGAGAGTGGCATCATCGGGATGTCGGCCCGATGTCAGACGCAGGTATCCGACATTGATTCGAGCTGCCTGCTGCCAGTCCTCATACATTTCTCGAACAAATGGGTCAAAAAACAGTAGACGGGCCATAACAGGTCGGTGCCGCGCGTCAGAGGGTGCCATCTCATCAAGATGCGGCGCAATTAGACGATGACCGGCGGTATTCCAGCCGAGAATGTCCGTGTAGCGTCCCATCAGTATTGCCGGCGCGGATCCTATTGCGGTGAGCAACCGCGCCGCAGATGGTCCGGGATTTTTGCTTCTCGGATGATACAGCTCGTTGGCAGTGAGTTGGGCTAGATCATATAAATGGGCGCGTTCGGCATCATTGAGATGCAAGGCGCGAGCCAAAGCGTCGAGTACAGATGGTGATGCGCTGGTTGAGCTGCCGCGTTCCAGTCTGGTGTAATACGAGGTGGAGATTCCGGCCAGTTCGGCGACTTCCTCTCGTCTGAGTCCGGGAACACGTCGCCAGCGCCCTCCCCTTGGCAGGTCAGACTCCTGTGGATCCAACCGTGCTCGTCGTGTGGAAAGAAAACGTCCAAGTTCGCTAGGCATGTTCCCATGCTAGGCGCATTGTGCAATGAGTTTCCAGACCCTGATTGTGCTAGGAACTTCTCGGTCTTGTTGACTTGTCGCTGTAGAGAGACGCTCTTCTCATGCCTGTTGGAAAGCCGTGTCGAAACAATGGCAAATCGAAACAGCGGTATTGAGAGGAAGACCCGCAATGTCAGTGAGAAAAACCATACAGTACCGAAGGGATACATCCTCTTCAAACTCCAGGACCATAGCAAGAAGACGCTATCCGCTGATCCCTGCAGCGTTCGCCGGTTTGCTGGTGTTCTTTCTGTTCACACTTTCCAATATTCCCACGCCCCTGTATGTCATTTGGCAACGAGATTGGGATTTCTCATCTGGGACGTTAACGGTCGTGTTTTCAGGAACGTATGTTGCGGCGATTATGCTCAGTCTGCTGATCGTCGGACGTCTGGCTGATCTGTATGGGCGACGCCCCGTCCTCGTTGCGGGAGCGGTGTGTGCCTGCCTGGCTTCTGTGGTGTTTCTGATGTCTGATGGGGTGTCCGACTTGCTGTTGGGTCGTTTTCTATCCGGCATAACCATCGCATGTACGGTCACTGCCGGCATGGCTGCATGTGTTGATCTTGCTCCACGCGGGCGCAAGGCAAGCGGCTCTCTCTTCGCCACAATCGGTCTGGTCTCCGGCGCCGGATTCGGTCCACTGCTCGCGGGATTTATCTCACCATTGAGCAATAAACCGCAAATTCCCATATTTATTACCATGCTGGTCATCAGCGTGCTCGCCTTGTCCATAACTCTATTACTGCCCCTGAGCCTTCCATCACCCTGCCACCAAAAGCGGGAACTATTGCCTGCTTTGCCTCGTGTTCCTCGTGGATTCGGCAAGGTGCTCATCTGGGCTACCGCAACCGCCTCCCCAGGCATGACCGTGGCAGCTTTTATGGTGGGCCTTGCACCATCCGTTCTTGCTAATCTGTTGCACCAATCCAACTCCGTCACAGCTGGAATAATCGTCTGTTCTATGTTCATCGCCGGAACCGTAGCTCAGATACCAGTGAAGCGACTCGATATGAGAGCACAGCTCGCCGTCGGTCCGATATGTGCCCTTCTGGCGATGGCGATCGTAACGATATGCGTGACAATCGCTCCCAATATAGAGCTCTTTGCCCTCGCTGCAATCCTGTGTGGCATCGCGCAAGGCACCGGGCAACTTGCGGCCGTGGCGCTTATCGGGACGACCATCAACCAAACCCACCGCTCCGAGTCAGACGCCGCACTGAATCTTGTCAGTTACATTCCGACCGCAGTGTTGCCCATACTGTGTGGCTATGCTGCGGATGGTATCGGACTTGCATGGGCATGTCTGGCTTTCGCCATCCTTATCATCGTTATTACCGCCTCTTGCCTGGTCTTCACCCAGCGCACGTATCATCGGCGGGCTGGAGCCGAAGCTGACTGGTATGTAGTGTAGAGCGTGGAAAGAGGTGCACGCGTGGGGCAAGCCGGGGTCGTATCCGTACAATTGGTCGGATTCTTCATTATGCTAATGGTCGGCTATACGTGTGTACGGCTCAAATTCTATGGAATGACAACGCTGAATGGATTCTGTTCTTTGCTTGCCAATGTGCTCATTCCAGTATTGGTGTTTTCGAATGCCGTCGATGGCGCTACCAGAACCGATCTGGTAAACAACTGGGGCATTATGCTTTTGACCGCCATCATGTATGCACTGCTGATGCTTGTGTTCTGGGTATTCGCGAAACTACTCAAGCTCAGGCGAGAACGGAGCCGGCTCTTTCAGGCATCTATGATATTCGGCAATGCAGGCTTCATCGGCATCCCCCTAGTGATGGCACTCTTCCCTCAAAATGGTGCCATCTATGTGGTCTTGATGTCATTAATCGATCAATCACTGCTATGGACTTACGGCGTCTGGCTGTGTGAACCGATACGTGCCGAATCATCCGTTTCGCAGGATACCCCATTGCTGAGAACTCGACTGTTGAGCATCCTGCGCCGCTTCGTGAATCCTGCATTCATCGGAGTTCTGCTGGCGCTACTGCTAATCCTGTGCAACCTTCATCTGCCGACCCTGATTCTGAAACCTTTGCACACCATTGGTACTATGGCCACACCGATGTCGATGATATATCTGGGTGGCTTGTTCGCCTTAACGAAGTGGTGGAATGTGCTCAAGCGCTACGAGCTGTATATAGGCCTGGTGTTGAAAATGATCGCATTCCCCTTGGCACTGTATGCGCTATTGAACGCGATACCACTGCCCGTGACGCATGACATGATTATCATGATCACCATCATCGCCGCTTTACCAACGATGACGACCGTCGCCATGTTCTCCGGTCGCAGCAACAATATGCCTGATTACGCGGTGGGTTTCGTGCTGGTTTCCACACTTTTCTCGCTGTTCTCACTCAGCGCTGTTTCGATGATCATTCTCTAGAACCAGACATCACGAATATTCCGGAACACAAGGTATCCGAGAAGATACTGCGCGCCATCCGATCCTGTTGCCGATGCGCCATCACCGACACCTCAATCCCGCTATCGGTGACGCAACGCACTCCCCCGCCATCAGGAAAGCAAACACAAAGTCGCATATGTCCACTACTGCCACCTGGTTTTGAACCCATATTCGATACTTACGCTATCCCAATCACGAGCCATACGTTTACGCCAGAATGTGCTGCCACCAATCACACCTTCGAGCGATATAACCCATAGCACATCACATCAGTTGTCAACATGCAGCAATCCGGTTCCATGACAACGACTTACGATCCAAGGACGGATGATGCCACGCACATAGACTCTTGGCATCGGTGAAGGACTTGGATTCACTCTTTCAATTGCATCAGCACCACCAAACAGGCCACCGTGGTACGCAAGTGCGCTGCGAACCCCAGAAGTGAAGCTGGAGTAGCTTTGGCGCATTGGGATTTTGAAAGTTTGGCAGGTCGGACGTGGTATGAAAATTAGACTTTCACTCTGACAACAAAGCGGCATCCTATAAGAATCATCCGGAATCAGGTCAGCGCTAAGACGACCAGAGTGTGTATAGAAAAATCACTCACCCGTCTCCCCTAACAGATGTCGCAGGACTGACTCGCGATGGTTGATGAAGGTCTCCGTTATCCGATAGGCGTTAGTCTCCTCGTAAGAGCACGGACGGATGGGCGGATTGTCGAAATCAAGTATCGTCGCACCGGGCAAGCCAAGCAGAATCGGCGAATGCGTGGCGATGATGAACTGCGACCCATGGGCTGCACGTTCATCAATCATCGCCAGCAGTGACAGTTGGCGTTGCGCCGACAGCGCCGATTCGGGCTCATCCATCAGATACAGCCCTTCAGATTCGAAAGCGTCAACAAATGACAGGAAGCTTTCTCCATGCGACTGCTCATGAAGATTGATGTTAGGCGCTGTTGATTGAGGGGACGGTCCATACTCCAAGGCTGCTGTCGCCATGTTGAAAAAGCTTTCGGCCCGAAAGAAATAACTTGAACGCGATTTGCCTCGATCTCGCGCGATGCTCAGGGCCTGACCAAGTTCAGAAACGTCATCGTAGGTTGAGAAGCGATAATTCAGCGTGCCGCCCTCACCATTGAAGCCATAAGTGGTAGCGATCGCCTCAAGCAATGTCGATTTGCCGGTCCCGTTTTCTCCGACCAAAAAGGTTACCCGCGCATCGAATGCCAAGGAATCAAGCGCTCTGATAGCGGGGATATGCCGCAGATATGAATCCTCGGGTATCGCGTTCCAATTCACATCCACGCTACGAATAAATCGCAGCGTCGTCTTATCCATATCCACTTGCATCCGTTTCTGATAATTGTATCCGGCGAGCGGCATCTGGGCCCGTGCACCTTACATACCGATTACAGCACTATTGTCACACGAAACAATCCCAGGCTTGGGAAGGGCACCACTTATGTCACCTCGATCAGAGCGCTCCATTCCTACTAATCTCTGAGCTCGTGTGCACTGCTTTCTGCCTCGGGTGCGCGCGTGGGCGTAACTGTGCGTATCAGCACAAGATAGCCGCCATACACGTGTCTACATGCACGGCCACGCATTCGGAATATGCACAATGACAAGAAAACTAGCATATCGACAGTCATGGCGTTGGTATATCTTCAACGGTTATTTGGAAAGTTAACGCTCCGGCATAGTCACCAGCATCAGCATCGCTTGCTACGATTCCATCAACAAAGCGAGCCTGCAAAGTCGCTGCAACGGGTGTGCCAGACGAAACCACCAAATCACTACCATTCTGAAACTTAAGCGGTGTGCTCGACTGGTTCACGCGCAACTCATAACCCAAACTCTTCTCGCCCGAAGTAATCTCTAGAGCTGGGTCACCATTTTGAGCCGCTACGCGCACCGCTACCTGCTCACCCTCAGCAACACCAGCTACGTTAATAGCCAAATTCACGTTATTACCCACCCACTGGGACACATCGCCAGCTTTGGTACCATCAAGTACGAAGCCTGCGGGCAACGTCACCATCACCTCAGACTCCACTTCGCCAGATACATCAGACCCTGGAAGCTGCTTACCCTTGATCGTGGTTTTCACTGGTTCTGTAGCCTTATTCGTCAACCCGGCAGACTCACTGCCATCCTGTTGACCCCACACATACAAGTCGTAATCCTTCAACTCGTCAGTCATGGCCAACATAGGCAACCTAGTATTACCACCGTCATTGGTTTTACCCGAGCCCAACACCGTGTTCGACTCAGGGTCAACAACCTTCCAACCCAAACCCGACTGTGCATCCAAATCGGACCTACCAGACAAACTCAATCTGCGTGGACCCGCATCATCAGAAACCGAAACGGACCAATCCTCATTTAACTTCTTGCCCGACTCCACAAACGTCAATCGTAAATCACTCGACGCTCTCTGGCTCTGATCCTGACTGTCCGCCGACAGTAGCAGATTATCAAGACCCAAACGAAGAGCAGGCCGCAACCCTGGAGTCTCTTGGTTCGTATTGAAAGTGTTTGGTTCACCATTAATCTTCACACGGACCGCAATCGAATTGTGCGACCATCGAGCGGAACGCAACCAAGAGCCAGAAGCACCATTAGCACATCCAGTCTGGGCTGTGTCATCAATATATATCTTGCAAGCAAGATTCGGATCCGCGTTCGTTCCAGAGAAATGACCAAAATACTTATTCACATCACCAATAGACAACGGAAACACCTTATAAGCATTCACCGAAAAAGAACCAACAGGATCAGTCACCGGCTCACTACCAGAACTACACCCTACGGACTGAGCAGCAGTACACACACCCTCCAACTTGGCCGAACGCAACAACCCTTGCTCAAACGAAGAATAATTCGCCGCACCAACAGCATCAGACACCACCGCAAGATTCGACTTATACGAAGCAGTCTCACTATCAAAAGAATTCCGAAACGAAGCATTCGTATCAAACTTAAAACCAGCAGTCACCACATCATCAGCCCACAACAGAGCCTCATTAGCAGCAACCGACGTCGTCGACGACGCCGACCAATCATTCGTAGGCACCGTCGCTTTATTAAACGACCTACCAGCCTCACTCGCCACCGCACCCTTCGCCAACGTCTTATACCCACCAGACACCTGCTTAGAGTCATATGTACCCGAACTACCCTGCTTACCAAACACAATCCGACGAGTCGAAGCCCAACCACTCGAAACAACAGGAGTCGCACCAACAGACAAGGTACTGAAATAGCCATCAGCCACACCAGCCTTCACCGTACCCGCAACCGCAGCATCATCAGCAGCCGCCCACTCAACCGGCAACGCCACCATCACCCCTGTAAGCAGCACGAAAACTGCCAGAACGAACGCGACCAGAACAGCACCACCACGATACCGGCCAACACCACCACGCAAACCACCCATAACACTAATCCCGCCTCAAAAACAGCACCCCCCCCCCCCGCGACCAGCACTTGCACCAACATGCGCCAACAGGAGGACACGCAACCATACAATATGCTCAACATCATACAGTAAGTATATGTTTATATCTTATAGCTTATTAGCAAACAGGAGGAAAGGTGCCCCACTCATGGTCAGAAACAATGCGAAAGCAGCCAAAGCCAGCAGTGAACTGCGTGTCATCACCAAAACCCGCGACTTGAGCAAAGCGCTCTTCCTCACCACCGCCACCACACCCAAACGTTTCCGCTTCTCCCTGTGTGACCGCATAGAAAGCAACGCCATCGAAGCACTCACCCACATGATCTGGGCCAACGACACTCGCCTCGACATCAAAGACCCAAAAAGCCCCAGAATCAGGCGCACAATCACTAACGCGATTGCCTTCGCAGCCTTAGCGGCTGCTCACTTCGCCTATGCAAAGCGCACAGCGCTTCACATTTACCGGCTCAGCAACACGAAGCCGAAAGGCACCTACGCAACATCGACAGTCTCATCGGCATTGGCGTCAGCGTCGAAGCATTCAGCCATCAGGAACTACGCGACCTCGGTCATCAGCTGCGCAACATCCGCAACCTCCTGCGCGCATGGCAAAAATCAGACGCACAACGCATAGCCGCCATTCGCGCCCAAACCAAAGGCCAGCGATGAGCAGGCACAACCCCACTAATAATCACAGTAAGCGATTCTTCACAGCTCGAGCAGGCTCTCACTTCACCTAACCTCCGCAAAGGTTGCGTTACGCATTACGACGTATGGCAATCGCTACGCGATTCTTCGCACCCTTAGCAGGCGCTCACTTCGCCTATGTGAAGCGCACTGCGCTTCACATTTAACGGCTCAGCATGGCAATCACCGATGACATCATCGAACGCTGGGCACAAGACGCCGAACAAGGCATCTACCACGGTGAAGCAGGCGAACTCACTATCAACAAAGCAATCGGACGCCCCGCACTCTACGAAGAAGCCATGATCCCGATAACCATCAGAATTCCCAAGTCACTCGAACACAAAATCCAGGAACAAGCAAGATACACCCATACCAAATTCTCGCAGGCCGCACGAACAGCAGTCATCCTCGGAACCGAAGCACGAGACAAACAACTCACCTGACCGCTTGAACACCACACCACTCACGCGCCGAATCTGGCGAACAGGTCATCAAGCTGTTTCAGAGGCAGCACCACACTCGGCTTACCAGTACGCTCGGCATCCACACGAGCCAAATGCTGCAAATCGTAATTCATTTGAATATGCACCCTGCCTATGAGATGACGCGTATCACCATGGCTAGCATGGCCCAACCACGATCCCAGCACCATCTGCACCTCCGGCCATTCAATCTCACGCGCCACATACATCTTCACCAACTTCTTCAATGCACGTTGAATGCCGATACGGCTGCGCTGACGAATCATCATCCGCACATGCCCATCATCCTCGACATGGAAATGGAAACCCACATAATCCACGCCATGCCGTAAAGGCATGATCTGCGTCTTCGCATTCAAGCGCAAACCAATCGCATCACACTCACGCTCGATCGCCGCCAAGCAATGGCGCAGATACTCTTGCGACTCGTGAACCAGCACAAAATCATCCATATACCGCGAGTAATAGCGCACTTGCAAGCGCTCTTTCACTAGACGGTCCACCACATCCAGATACAACAGGGCAAACCACTGGCTTGTCTGATTACCAAGAGCAATACCTCGACGCCTTCCTGAAGCATCATGGGTGCACGATTGCGCAAGAATCGCATCCAGCAATTCCCGAATACCATCATCCTTGACCAGTTTGAAAACACGAGTCCGCAAGATATCACAATCGATACTGTAGAAATATTTGGCTATATCGCACTTCAGCACCCAACCATCATTCAAGCGCCATCCCCGACGCTTGTCTTCCGCATTAATACGCCGCGTCTCAACACGCTGCACATCAACGAAGGATTCCAAATGATGTTTGAGCCTTTAGAGGGCAAAATGCGTGCCTTTGCTCTTTTGACATGCGGCATTATCGTAGACAAGTCTGGGACCTACCACGGGCGTAATCACATAATCACACAACAAGCGCTGCACGATCCGGTCACGAATCTTAGGAGCCATAATGTCACGAGGCTTCGGGTCCTTAACCCTGAAACGTTCCTGCACATCAAGCCGATACTCACCATGTTGCAAATCCCAGATCAACGCGCCAACACGTGTGGACTCATCCAAAGAGAACTCATGCGTCGAACGACGAGAACCCTTTGACTTCATCAATCCCCTGTACGCTTCGATGATTCTTTCGGATTCCACCATCTGCGCATATGTGTAGCGCTCTGATGTAGGGACAATCGACACCCTGGAGGTACAACCATCATCGTGGCGAGACCTCTCACCCAGAAGTTCAACCACAAGAAGCCTCCACAGATCATCACAGCGTCAATACTCAGATACATACGTTGATATGCTCAACGATCCACCGGCAAAAGCGGAATATCAACGGTGTTACCCGTAGCATTCCGCCGTTGCCAAGCAGTATCAGTATCATCGCCCGCACTTCGATGCCTCCTACTTACCTGCACCATCCGAAGGACGACACCCACCTTGACTCCTCTTCATCATCGTCACTGACTGACGATACTGTTCCGCACGGGATGCGAATCCTCATTCGCACACATCAGGCGGGGCGGGAGCACATACCCGCCGTTTACTCGTCACCCCTCTCACCTCTGACGAGTAGGAGAAATCATCGTCACTCACCATGAAACGAAGTCTATTCAGACCAAGCTTCACTGACATCGGTGAAGTGCAGGCCGCAACCCGAGACCGGTGTTGTTCGTATTGTTATTGTCCGAGTTACCGTCGTTCCTCACATTGAACGCATTGTTCGAATTGTTCCAGTTAGCAGAACGCAACCAAGAGCCAGAAGCACTATTAGTCAAGGTGTCCAAAATAGAAGAATAGCATACGAAATTTTCTCGTGGTTACACATGCTGCAATCCAACCCCTAGCGGAGAAGGACCAGAAATCAGTCGCCGTCAACGCTCGTTTAGTCTAAGCCCAAAACTAGTTCGTTCAGATGGAATTATCCACAATTACATAGAGCAAGTAAGCAGCAATCGATAACCCACTCAGTACCTTCGCACCAATATGAACGTTTCTTCGGTTCACCAGAACCGGTAATTTGCAAAAAGCAACAGGCTAAACAGCAGGATTAGCCCCAAGACCTTCTTGTCATGAAGTACTTGGCTAATCCATTTTCTTTTCTTTATCGCTTTCGTTTTGGAAGAGTTGAAAATCATCATTAATCTTGATAGTTAAACCGATCAGCATCTTTAATATTCGGAGATATGTCGTGAAATGAGTACTATTATCCTCACCAGCAATCTGCGAACCATGTAAATATTTATTGCGCAAATCAAGACCATTATTGAACGTATGTTGGTTCAACATGAAGTCGAAATACGAACTTTCTTCTCTAGTAAGTAGTGTCGACTCAAAGTTCAACCATCCCAATTTTTCCATCTCTTCAATCAGCACTCTTCCCTCCTCGGGATAATGCAGAAAACTTGCAACTCCGAAGGAATGAATTTCATAAAGAATCACGATTTGAAGAACATTGTTGAATCGCAACGATTTCCCTGGCTGGTCACTGAGTATGCCCAGGTTCCTCAAAAAGTTAATTTCAGGGATTTGATAAGACTGTAGTTGTTCAATGCACACATCGTGATTCGAAATCAGCTTTACAAACGTTGATTCATTCAAATCATCATCAATATATCCAAGCATCGACTGGTCGGAGAATAATAAGTGCTGAATCTTTTGTATATTTTCATCATTTGATAAATACACATATTTTTTCTTTAACAGGCTAGGAAGTTGTTGATACACAATTGGTGCAGAGCTGACTGACAGTAGGTCTCGGTCAATTTTCCCGAACTTAACAAACAGTACATACTGATGGAGCAAGCTTTCCATCTCCGAGAACAGGTGTCGATCTCTTTCCAGGAACGTAGCGGTGGAGCTAGAAGGCTGGAACTGGAAATTATCAGCATGGTATTCAGTCGAAATATGTGTATTAAAGAACCAAGCTATGACATCTTCCAAGCGAATATCTATGGAACGGAGCAGTTGAGTGTACATTTGCATTTGTAATACCGAAACAGCCTCTTTCTGCTCAAACCCAATACCAGTTTGATACTCCTTATTACCTTTAATACCCATTACTTTCTCAAAAACTCCCATTTCAGATTCAAATGAGGGAAAGTTAAGGAGCATATGCTTAGTCGAATAATCAAATACATAGATGAAATTGTTCATAATAGTTGAGTTGTCTGTATATTTTGTTAACCATTCCTTGCTATATGAATATGCGATCTCAAGACCACTATCAGTAACGGTGCTTTCCTCTTGTTGATCATCAGCTAAAAGAACTTGACACCCAAAGGTCATACCTTCATGGGTTTCAAAATGTTTATTCCAAAAACTTTCATAAGCTCGCTTGGCATCGAGTTTGGTAAGGTCGTCGATGCCCACATCCTTATTAGCGCCCGCATTTACGATTAGGTTTAGAATATTAGGATTAGCAAACTCTTCACTGATATATTTTTCAATAATTTGATGTTTATCTTCCAAAGTAAGGCTCTTGGGCAGATTAACAGTACCTTTGTTGTTCTTCCCCAAAGAGAAGTTTTTTTCTAAATATTTCTTTACTATCAGTTCTGCAGCAATCGGTGATTCTATTAATAGCGTCCGCACCGATTTGTCATATAGTCTTACTAACTCATCGCAGGCAAGTATGCTTGCAATTGAAAAATCACTCTTGAGCAAGGCTTGTATAACGTCCTCCTCGTCGCAACGTTGATATACACGATATTTTTTGAACAATGTAAGTAAATCTTCACGGTATCTAGGATCAGCTGCTGAGATTGCCTCTGTAACATCTACGTTGTGAAGCTGGGAAAAATATCTACCCACTATTATTTTTAACAAAGGAACTTTGTTATGAACTATTTCTCTGTCGACCTCAGCCAGGTCTGGCGGCAATAAATCTACCTCAATAAACTGCATCAGATGCCATAGTTCAACTATGTCATTAATACTACGCACCTTTGGCTGATCGCCGAGCGCACATAGCGCTTCATAAACTTCAGGAATTTGAAGGAATGTCCCATAGTCATGCACACCGTAGAAATGGATTCTTCGTGTTTCTGAATTAGGAGAAGACATGAAATCATTCTAATCCTCTAAAAATTGGAATACACAGTACACGTTCCCTTGAAACCAATATCAATGCCGGTCGATGATGGCGCAAGCCGTTTCTTAAAACTCAAGAGAGGAGAAAACTGGAGAACAGTATTCCTCATTTCATATAGGAGCAGCCCCCATATGAACCTTATTCGATATCTGAGTTACATCACTTTATTACAACGAGTCGAGCACAGCATTAGACATCCTCAAAGATACAGGTGGCGTGTATTAATGCTCAGCACTGTCAAAACTTCCTCCAGTAAATAATTCGGGAAATCTGATGCGGGCTTGATTCTCTTCTGAGAGGCGCTACGTCAGTCTGCGAAGTTATTATTGACGGTTTGCATGGCGATACCGTCCTTCATGATGCTGAATCCATGCTGCTGATAGAACGAGGCGTCCCTGCTTTCTTCATGCATGACCTCAACATAGAGATAGTCCTTGTAGCGGTCTTTGACCATTGACATCAGATGCCCGGCTATACCGTGGCCCTTGTATTCGGGATCAACCAGTACATAGTGCACGTAGGCGGTCATACTCCCATCATCAAGGACTCGAACCAACCCCGCCAGATGCGCGCCTTTCCATGCGGTGAACACCATGGAAGAGCCCATCAGCGCGGCAAGCAGACGTTTCGGGTAATAGGCGGACACCCAGCCCACGGACGAGAACAGTTGCTGCACGTCATCCTTAGTAAAGTTCCGTTCCGTGGTGTACGTGATATCCATTGCAACCTGTTTCCTGTCGCAAGTGTCATAAGTATGGAACCGCCAACACTAATAGCCGGAGCCAAGTACCGCCACACCCTTCCAGACTATGGAAGGCACACACTCCTGGCTCGCTTTCAGCCACATCCAGCGCGCCCCGCACCCCATTGGGCGAAGCGCGCAAGGAGACCGTGACTTGTATGAGATACTGCTTACTAATGAATGATTGGCCAACCGCTCAGCCGCTTGACACCACCCGCCTTCACTTGGAACCCCTGAACGTCGCCCACGCTCAGGAAATGTCCCACGTGCTCGCCGATACCAGTCTGTACCAATACATCGGCGGTGCGCCACCGACGCTACAGCTGCTGTCCGAGCGATATACCCGACAGTCACTCGGACACTCCTCCGATGGAGAACAGGGTTGGCTCAACTGGATTGTCCGCCGCCAAGACACTGCCGAAGCGATTGGCTTTATACAAGCCACCTTGCTTGGTTCACACGAATCTCTTAGCTCTGAGATTGCTTGGGTGATTGGCTCGCAACATCAAGGCAACGGCTATGCCACGGAAGCCTCAAATCGTATGGTCGACTGGCTTCACGTGCAAGGAGTTAGCACTCTAATCGCCCATATTCACCCAAAGAATCAGGCTTCAGCAGCAGTAGCGCACAAACTGGGACTGCGCGCCACTGAAACCATTGTTGACGATGAAATATGTTGGGAAGCCTCACTGCCGTGATGACTCCGGCAATCGATGAGATACACAGCTTCAGCCACAGTGTGCTGAATCCATGCAACAACCAACCACCCCTCAACCTCTGGTGAAGCACATTACTGGAACACGGATTCGTTAACTGAATCGAAAGAGTGAGATTTCGCCTGAACACTCATCTAATTTGCTCACAGACAACGTGCTACCATATCCAGTCAGAACCCACAGAGGTCCCCGGACGATGGTCAAGTACCCGGACAGCGACAAGACTTGCCGAAAGGTCAGCCATGTTTGCATGGGCTATTCTCATCATTTCCGGCATATTCGAGTCCGTATGGGCCACAGCCTTGGGCAAATCTGAGGGACTGTCCAAACCCGTGCCGGATATCATCTTCATTGTCGGCTTGGCACTAAGCATGGCGGGTCTCGCCTATGCCATGCGCGACATCCCCGCCAGCACTGCATACGCAGTGTGGGTTGGCATCGGGGCAGCCTTGACGGTTATCTATGCCATGATTTCCGGCACTGAGGCATTCAGTCTCCTTCGAACCCTGCTGATCTGCGGGTTGGTCGCCTGCGTGATTGGACTCAAACTCGCCCATTGAACAGGCCATTACCAAAACGACCTATGCCAAATAATTCACTCGATGATTAAGGATTGAGGTTTCTCCATGGATGACATCACCTTCACAACCTGTACCGTAGCGAATCTGGACAGATTACGCTCGCTGTGCGTCGATACCTTCACCGACACCTTTGCCGAAGACAACAGCGTTGAGGACATGAATGCATATGTGGAGCGTTCGTTTTCCGCGGAACGACTGCGCTCAGAGCTCTCCAATCCCGAGTCGACCTTTATCACGGCCCACGTCAATGGCACACCCGCCGGATACATGAAACTCAATACGGGGACTGCACAGACTGAGGCCATGAACGACGACGCTATGGAGGTTGAACGACTCTACATTCTCACCAGATTCAAACGGCATGGACTGGGTACAGCTCTCATCCGACAAGCCGAAGCAACCGCCATGTCACACGGCGCATCGACCATCTGGCTTGGCGTATGGGAACACAATGAGCCAGCCAAGAGCTTCTACACGAGGATGGGATTCGTGAAAACAGGGCAGCATGTGTTCATGCTCGGCGACGATCAACAGACCGATCACATCATGAGCAAGCACCTGCAAACCGCTTGAAATCATCGACGTCGCATCAATAATGAAGATACAAAACAAATACAACAGACAAAGTCCACGACATACGACGTCAATTCAATACTCCACCACTCCACCGGTACGGCTTATCTGCAATATCGTCCAAGTTGAGATATCTAGCCAAAATCGTGCAGGGAATAGCAAACCGCGAAACTCAGTTGACAAGATATGACGACAACCACTGAAGTGCTCAGATACACAGCATTCGCAGAGACCCCTTTTGGCGGGAACCCAGCAGGCGTGGTGCTGAACGCCTCCAAGCTCACAGATACCGAGATGCACCGAATCGCTACTGAAGTCGGCTACTCAGAAACAGCCTTCGTTGTTTCCACTCCCAATGAACGTAATAAGGGATTGTACGAAGAGGAGACCGACCAGCGCAGTTATCACCTTCGTTACTGGTCACCTGCTGCCGAGGTTCCCTTCTGTGGACATGCAACTGTAGCGACAGCCGTAGCGCTCGCTGAACGTGATGGAACTGGCTCATTGCTATTTCATACTCTGGCAGGAGAAATCCCGATCATGACCAGCCGATCCACTACCGGACAGATCGAGGTGGCTATGACGAGTGTGGAACCACGTATTCGAGATTTTGCCCCTACCGTACTGGACTCACTGCTAAATCTGCTCGGCTTGGAAGCTGCCGATATTGATCCGAGATTCCCACCAAAGGAAGTCTTTGCAGGAAACTGGCATCCTATCCTTGTACTAGGCGACGCAAGTATCTTCAATCAATTCCGATTCTCACCGCCAGCCGTTGCTGCACTGATGAATGCCCAAGGTTGGACTGGTACTGTCACCGCACTGCACGAGATCTCATCAGGAGAATTTCAGGCTCGCAACCTGTTCCCCGTAGGTCGTATTACCGAAGACCCTGCGACGGGTTCGGCAGCAGCTTCAACTGGTGCATATCTCCGCTTCATCGATTACAGCAGCGACAACAGCACAGTCACTATTCATCAGGGGATGCATGTTGGACGTCCCAGCGTACTCACCGCCATCATCCCCGCGAAAGGTGGCATCACCGTGCTCGGCACTGCAACGCAGAGCAGCCTCACGCGCTGATGCACATATTGCCCCAGATATACACCGTCTCTACTCATGCGAGAGTGCGCATTTCACTGCATAACATGCGGCGAATCATGCTCCACATGCAGCGCATTGCACACTCCCGAACAGCCACAAACTAAGTAATATTAATTTTTGGAGTATGCTTGTCTGTGCAAAATATGGTCGGACTAAGGATTTGGGGAGGGGTTGATGCAATTTCTGTATGAATCTGCTAAACGATCGACGCGTCCGGCCCTTCTGAAGGGGAAGGAACCATGTCAGACAATCAAACTCGATATGAATCCACGCGGGGAACGATAAAAACACTCATCGCAGCGTGTATCGTTATCGCTTCGTTTTTCGCAATCGCACTCAATGTCTCACCAGCATCAGCCGCAGAGGGAAAGCCTGTTGACGCAGTAACGAATCTGGTGGTAGACAAGCAAGAGGTTCAGCAATATAGCACCGTCAATGTTGACGTGACGTGGTCTGCACCATCAGACACCGCCGAAGGAGATTATTTTACAGTCGGTCTGCCAAAAGAATTCACCACGATGAGCAACGACAGCTTCGCACTCACCAGCCCAGACGGCAAGACAGTGGCGAACTGCACAGTAAGCGACCAGTTGGTCAAGTGCGTGTTCACTGATTATGTCAACACTCATGGCTCAGTACAAGGTGACATGAAGCTCATCATCAGTGCAAACAGCAGCAACACGAATGATAAAGGTCATTGGGAGTTCAACGGCAAGACAGACGACACTAAGCCTGTTCCAGATGTCGATCCTTACGATCCAGGCCCAGTACCTTCGCCTGACACCTTCAGCAAAGATGGGTGGGCATCAAAAGAGGACGGCACTGAAGTCATTACTTGGGCAGTCATGATTGGCGCAGAAAAGTTCATGTACAAGGGCAGTCCTGTAACTTTGACTGACACCATTGATCAGAAACTTACGCTGTATCCAGACTATGCAAGCTTTGTCCCCAACATCCGTTTCACGGACAATGAGCACTGGTCCAAGGATCAATGGAATGACATGAGCGCTGGCACTGATTTCACTTATACAACCAGCCAAGCAGATCACTCCTTCACTGTTTCCTTCAATGAAGATTCCGCACTGGTCAAGGAAGCGATGAACAAGGCAAACTCAGGTGATCTGATCGTGGAGCTCTACTACAACACCCGTCCATATCAGCCTAAGAAAGGCGAATCCTACGGCAATCACATCGAAGCCAATAGTGGATCTAGCTCTGATGCGAAATTCGAGTGGGACGCAGCTGGTGGCAATGGCCAAGGTATTGGTGCCAATGTTGTCTTAACCAAGAAGGATAAAACTTCGGGCAACAATCTACAGGGCGCTGTATTCAACCTTGTAGCAGGGCATGATGGTAAAGGCGCTGTGCTCCAAACCGGTCTAACAACCGATGCTTCGGGCAAGATTTCCGTCGATGGGCTATTTAAGGGGCAGTATTCCTTCGTTGAGACTCAGGCACCACAGGGATATCAGAAGGTTGCACCTCTGAACTTCTCAATCGACAATGACACCTTCAATAATGGTGCCTCACTTGCTTTGTCACTCAACGATCCACGCATCACAGGTACCGCGTCATGGAGCAAAGTCGATGCCGATAACGCCAAACTCCTTCTACAAGGATCGCAATGGGTTATCACCGGACCAAATTCTCAAACCCTGAACGTAGTAGATAATGGCATTAACGACACCGATCCCACAGTAGGTAAGATCGCGATCAAAGGTTTGACATGGGGAAGTTACACCTTAAAGGAGAGTAAAGCACCAGAGGGATATCAGCTCAGCGACAAGGTCACGTCATTTACCGTGAATGCAGCACACACCGATATCCAACTGGCAGCAGTCAAGAATCAAAAGACTCCTGAGCCAGTTACACCCACGAATACGCCAACGCCCTCACAGCCCGCGACGCCACAGACGCCACAACAATCGCATCTGGCCAAAACCGGTAGCAATGTGGGACTATTCGCAGGTATCAGCCTTGCTGCACTCATCGCTGGTTTGGGCAGCATCGTGATCACGCGTAGGCGCAGAAGCTAATACTGCTTTACCAGACATGTTGCCTGCCATAAGAACTGAAAAGCCCTAGCCGCCAGACAACATAGAGTTTTAATCTGCGTATATGCATTCTAAAAGTTGTGCCCCCACTGATGGAAGTCGGTGGGGGCACAACTATATTTTGAGTCAGTCACTGCGGATAATCATCCTGCTGTATACCTACGAAGTGCTTGTTTACTCACGCAGACAACTCCGTAGTTACAACAAGGTCTCTAGTTACAATAAGGTCTCGCAAGAACCCCAGAAACTAGCTGTTCTTACGATGCATCCTTACTAATACCAACGTTCCACCGGCTAACAACACCAGCACAGCAACAGCTGCAAACATTGCCACATCAGCACCTGTTTTTGCGAGGGATGATGCACCTTTGTCTTGAGTTGAAGCATGAACTTTTGCGGCACTCTTCGCCTTTGGTGTTGCAGCATTAGCACTAGGCTTCTTGCCCTTGGAATCATTGCTAGTAGCACTACCAATATTGCTGTTATTACCATTGTTGCCAGCATTGCCCTTATCGGTACCACCAGCAGAAGCTTTCACCACGCTGGGTGCGCTCTGTCCAGCTGCGACAGCAACCACATTGCCCTTATCATCCAGGCTCACCTTGGCACTCATAGCCGAAGCGAGATCCATGTTGTAATAGCCTTGAGATGATGACTGCAAAGGATTCCCAGAAACAGGCAAGGCAGTCTGTGCAAGAACTTGCCTGCGCTGAGCACTCGTCAGAGTTGGATATGCTGTGATCAATAGGTTTTCAGCACCCTGTGGAACCTGATCCACAGAAGTTGACACAGCCTTTTGCAGTGTCGTGGTCTGATTGCCGCTGGCAGTAAAGCCATAGGTCATACGGCTTTGATAAGCCTTAATAGCCGAAGCTCGGTCAGTCACCGCTTGTGTTGATACTAGATCGACGAAGCTATTGCTATAACCCTTAGAACCATTGGCACCGGTTGTGCTAATGCACTGCACTAATGTGCTGCCGAGACCGTTCACCTTGCACTGAGCCGTCAAGTAATTGACCAATTCCTGACGCGCTGGCTCAAGCTGATCCTTCACGAATGTAGGATCTGACCAGCGTGCAACGTTTGCGGCATCACCATCAATTCTGCCGCCGATGATATCAAGCGGATAGTGCACTCCTAGAACGATTCGGTTATTACCCGCCTCGGAACCACGAGCCAAAATTTCAGGTGCCAATTCCGGAAGTAACGTTGCCAAACCAACTGCACCAGATGTTGCATATGTGGTGTGACCAGAAGGGAACGAACCTGAGGTCACCATCGCATCATAAGAAGGATCGTGCTTGGTGCCTGTGGAATCAGTCCATGCAGATACCTTTTCAATGCCAACAGTGGTATCGAGCCCTGCTGCGGGATATCCACCGTTGGTGCGATCCACGTAAGGACGAGGATGGTTGAAGGTATTTTTGGCTTTGGAAGTCGATAGATAATCGCCCAGAGTAGAAACGCCGTAACCAGTCTGATTCGTCTGCGTAAAGAGTTTAGTAAATAGTGGCAAGCTGCCATCAGCAAGACCTTGAGAAAGGTATTTGCCCAGCACTGGCCCTAAGGAATCGGGAAGTGTCTCGCCGAGCTTGTAATCGGAATCAACCAAAGCGCGCTGCTGTTGGGCCGAGGGAGTTGAAGTAGTAGAGCCCTTAGCTGTGGCGTTATTGATAGCCTTGGTCATGTCGTCATTATGTTTAAGCACTGAGGCATTACCAACCACGCCCTTACCAAACGTGCTTACATCACTTAAGACGAAGGGTGTTGAAGCTTTCCATAGATTGCTGAAATCTGATAGTAGTGACACCAAATCAGGTTGGTTACTGTCAGACTCATAATTCGCTGTATCCACGTTGAGATTAAGGACACGCGTGGTCTGTGTGGCACCGAAATTATTGTCACTGATGATACTTACTGCAGCAGAGTCACCACTCTCTTTGGTGATGGCCATACCCTCATAGTTGTCCATCAGAGGGTTCTTCTGAGTAGCACCAGACTTGGCAGTTGCCCCAAGAGTCTTGCAATTGGTGAGATTCGCCATAGTTGTCGAGCTCAGGAAGTCAGTAGTCGGAGCAGCTGAAAGGTTCTGTACGCTCGATACATCAGGTGATGTACTCAGTCCAGTCACCTTTGAGAGAATCACATCATTGCCTGTGGATTTTGCAAATGATCGCTGCAACACCAACAGACTGTCATCCGAGAGAGCAGAAATTTCTGAAATACCTTTAGCACTATCTGCAACTTTGAATGCAATTTGCTTGCTTAGTTTCCATTGACCTTGTGCACCGGACTGATCATCCCTATACACCAAGAACCGACGAGACAAGGTATCGCTTGAGGATGTATCGCCTGACAGAGTCCCCTCCATAGCAGCCACAATTTGATGCCCTGAAGGTGAAATCGTCAGACCCTCTAGAGTGAGATTATTACTCGCCTCACCACTAATAGCGGTGCTGTCATTATGAACGCGGAAGCGATCAGGTACCGAAAGTTCACTTTTTTGGATGCCATCGCGCCCGAAAATACGAATTGAAGGCTCCGTCTCGGAGCTGACCAGATAGTCTCCATCGGGCAAGACTGCGAGTCCCTCGTTATCCGAATGGTTCCCCGTATAAGCAGTACCATCCTGCTGCTTGAGAATAAGTGGAGCGCGCGTAATGGATGGCTTACTCATGTCATTACCCAGGAACCAGATGCGAGCAGTTGTATCACCATTATTATCTAGGCTCGATACGTAAGTATTGCTCTGCTGATCCCACGCCAATGAGGAAAGACCACCAACCCGCTCATTGTTATAACTCAGATTATCCAATGCGTCGGTATATCCAGCCATTGTCACACTTGATGAACAAGCATCTGCTGCCGTGGCGGTAGCACTCTGGTAAGTGTTTGTCTCAGCTGCATGGGCTGTGTTTGTCGTCCAAGCGGTGATATTCAATGTCGTCAGTCCAACTGCCGCTGCGGTTAGTGCGACAGCCCAGCGCGGTGCACGCCGAGGATTTGTGTTTTCTGACATATTCCCCTTCTCGTTGTTGCGGTGTCATCAGTGACAGAACAGATTGCCATACCCCAATTGGGACACCTTTTGAGAGGCTAGTCTTGGGAAGTATGGTGCATGGGCAACGACGGACAACGCGAATGCAACTTTGGGTGAATTCTTGATAACAAAACATCGTTTGACGCGAGTTTTACATCATGCTGGCGCCTCAAATCGCGCAAAATCTTAAACACGCCGAGAACTATTCGTTTGTGTAGGGATTTCTGAGAAAACTGCGTCTATCCGCAATACTAAAACGGCGGAATTGCAAGCTTTCTGGATTTCCGCTACTGGGGGTCATAGTAATAATCCCTACACAAAAGAAGTTCAGCGTAGTGAACACTTTTTCGGACTCAGATATCACCGCATCGAGTGCCCTCGATGAGCAACTATTTGGCCTTGAGAGACGCAAACACTGTGGTCTGGATGAAATTGTCTCCTAAAGTCAACAACGATGAAGATTTGCTGTCACCAGTTGACTCGGCGTCAAGAATCTGCTGATAAGTTGCTTTACCGCCAGTCTGCAAATCCACCAGTTCTTGAGCCTCATCCGCAGAGATGTTTTCTCCGCCGTCGCCAAGCTGACTTTTGGCAGCCACATAACCCCATCTGGTGGTCCAAATCGCTACGCTCCGCGTGCTATCCAACGTCGCACTAGCCACCATCGCGTTCCCTATATCTCCTGCAGTCATCTGGCTGGTCTCCACAACTCGCAATTGGCAAATCGCTCTTGCAGGGTATTTCTTTGAATAGACCGTAACTGTATCACCATCCTGTTGAACAGTAACGCGATCTTTCCAATAGTCAGGAATATCAAACTGATAGCTGTCAGCAGTAATATGAGCAGCATCCTGTTCTGTTTTCAGCTTGATACTGCTATTTACAGTGTCAACAGCTTTTTGTAGCGAACTCTGTGAATCGACATATTGCTGTTTATCAGAGATGTCGTTGGCAGCTAGGACTTTCTCAGCAGCTGTTATAGCTTCTTGCAAGCTCGTTCGAGTGGCAGCATCAGCAACTTTTCCGTCAGAGGAGGTCAATAAAGACCTTGCAGAGGTCAGAGAGTTATTCAGCGCATTCTTCGCATCGTTCAAAGTTTTCTGCGTCTGACTGCTCGTCACCGCGGAACTGGCCTTCTCAATAGTTTCAGCATTTTCTTTCAATGTGCCTGCTGACATATCTAACTGTGCAGAATTGCTAGTCAACTGATCTCTATCACTAGCAGCTGAGCAGCTTTGACGTTTGGGAACTTGAACCTGTAAAGCATCTTGTAAATCGTTCACAGTCTGAGAATCTTCAACTTGATCTTGTGTTACAGACTTAGCCGTAGATGCCTGCTCCACAGCATTATTAAAAACTTTCAAAGAAGCATCGTATGACTCAAGATTCTTTTTGCACGATGACAAAGCTTGCTGTTGACGAAGTTCAGCAATATGACTGCTAAAAGCACGCACACCAAACACTCCGGCAACAATTAATGCTGCTGCAACAAGCACAGCGATCAGTAAGCGAAGTCCTCGTCTACCGCCTCTGCCATGTCTACCTCCGGACCCGTTATCATCGCTTTCTGGCGTAACAATATGAGGAGCACCCTGAACAGGATATGCATCACCAACCGGGCTCAATATCTGGGTATCATCTTCCTCAGTCAATGCAGTATTCCTTCTTCTCGGTCAAAGCTTCAATGTCCTTGTGAGGCACGAAGCTCACGCTAACGCCTATGTTAGCGTGCATATTTACCCCGCACGTCTCGTCTCGCAAAAGGTAAAGAAATCACGCGATCCATGTTTTCAACAGTGAAAAACTGTGGTATCAACATATAAAGATTGGTACAACTGTGCATTTGCACGCACATGCTGTACATGCCATACAAACATATGGCAGCAGCTCGCTCTTCGACTTACTGTGTAAGGGTAGAGCGTGAAACCATATTCTGCATGTCGAATCAGCATGTGAACTGTCAACCGTCGTAGCAGCACTGCCCGCACATACTGATGTCAACAACGTTTGTGGTCAACACCAATACATGAGAGCTTGCTTAAAGTAGTTACATCTTGAACGACTGCTACATCGATACTTAGAAGTACTCAGCGACCTTTGCCAAAAGCACTCAAGCGCACGCCATTCCAATCAGCACTAATCCTCAAGGGCATTGCTGCATTCATTCCTGCAGTTTTCGCCGCATTTTGAATCGTGCTAGCACTTGGAGATCCAGGACGTCCCGGTTTAGGAGTCATAATCCACAAGGGACCGTCATCCCCCAAAACCGTATTAGCATCCACAATGGTGTCTGCTAGGTCGTCTTCATCATCTCCATCACGCCACCAGATGATAGTTCCGTCTATCGGAGAGTCGTAATCTTCATCAACGAGCTCTTCGCCTGTGCATTTCTCTATTCGAGCGCGAATGTCATCATCCACATCGTCGTCCCACATCCATTCCTGGATAATGCCACCGGGATGGAATCCGAATTCTTCCGCTTTCTGGGTCGTCGTATCAGCCACAGCCCCAAGCATAACAACACAGGCGAACAGCTTGTTAACAATCGCTCAATATTGACCGAATAATTGCCTGATAGTAGAGAAAACTGCTGAACAATTGAGATATTTGACGGAATATTTCGTTGAATTTCTTGCTTTACAGCATAATTACCTTGTTAAATACGGTTTTTGAGATTCTGCACGGTATATCGGTTGTCACGTTTCTTCGCAATCGCCAAGGGGTTTGCTTTCCATAGCCATAGTTGGCGTTCGCTGAGACCGCACTTTCGAAAAAGTTGCGTAGCGTATTACGACGTGTGGCAAGCGCTTCGCGCTTCTTTACAATCGCTGCAGCGATTGACCTCGCAGCCTTTGCGGCTGCTCACCTCGCCTATGTACAGCACACCGTGCTGTACATTTAACGGCTCAGCCTTTGCGGCTGCTCACTGAGCCTCACTTCCGAAAAGTTGCGTAGCGTATTACGACGTGTGGCAAGCGCTTCGCGCTTCTTCGCAGCCTTTGTGGCTGCTCACTGAGCCTACGCACAGCCCACTGGGCTGTGCGCTTTACGGCTCAGCGGCTCAGCAATGTGGGAGATTCTGGGCTTTGCCTTGGCCTATAGCAACGAGAGCGTTGTAAGCGTCGTCAAGTGTGGAAACTTTGACGTCTCTCAATCCGTCAGGAACATGGCCTGCAACATCCGTACAGTTTGCAGCAGGTGCAAGGAACCAAGTAGCCCCGTCTCTTTTCGCACCAATCATCTTTAAGCGAATACCGCCGATAGCTCCAACCTGGCCTTTGCTATTCATCGTTCCGGTACCAGCAATCGTCTTTCCACCAGTCTCATTGCGTTCAGTGAGTTTGTCGATGGTCCCCAAGGTATACATCAAACCGGCTGAAGGCCCACCAATATCGTTGACATGGATAGTCACTTTTGCTGAAGAAACATCTTGCCCCTTTGCCTCAAGGAACTTCAGAGCCTGAGAGGTGGCGGCATCTTGTGAAGACGTCATCTGCTTCGTATTTTCGCTCTCGTACTCCTCAACTGTTTGCCCTTCAGGGAAAATCGCCTCACGAGGCATCACAATGCTTTGTTTGCTGAACCAACTCCACAGCACCTGTGCATTAGTCACTGGATAGCCTGGGACACCATAAGCACTTACTGTTGTCATCAGTAACGAACCCTTATCGCTATATGTGCGCACTCCAGAAATGTTGATTACGGCAGTCCCACCAGACTTGCCAAGAACATCTTGGGTCTGCCCTGGAGTTTCTACAACATACGGGCTGGGCAAGAACAACGTAATGAGAGCGAGAATCAGCGCAAGAGCACCGATTTTTGCTTTCATCGGTGTTGCCCTGTATCGGTCAACAAAGCCTGTGAATGCGCCATTGGCGGACATTCCTCTTTTTACGTGCAGATCTGCCATACCTCCAATACTATGGACATGCACGACGAGTATGCTGGTCAGCACAATAATCTCAATGAATACGGAGTATGGCGGCGCTATGGACGATAATGCAATCCACCAATGGTTGATCGAATGCTTCGGCCCAGTTCAGGGCGAAGCAGCATGGCAACAGTTTTCTCAGCTGCCAGAGTCACTGCGCGATCAAATTCGCGCACAGGGGGAACAAGGTCTGCCTAAACCCGCAGAAGTACAGTCACTGATACAAGCTTTTACAGCAGGCGGACTCAACACTGCTGGCGACGTGCAACGTACTGTCGAAGCAGGACCTATCAATATACGTCTTGCAAAGTCCATCGCATCCAAACGCATCACCGAGGAAGGCGCCCAAACATCCGTAGAAGCCTTGGAAGGCGTAAAAGTCCGTTCAACGCTGAGTGAAAGTAGCCTCTGGCTAGATTCTGTGTGCAACTTTGACCCTGTACAAGGGGAAACCCAATTACTTACTCGAGAAGGCTGGTTAGACGGAACCATCGATGCTTGGGCACAATTCGCAGCACCAGTTGCTAGTTCAATGAATGACGCTTTGGCAGCCGTATTCCAAGAACGCCTCGGAGGTTCTCTCGACGGCGAAGTGTCCGGAATGTTTGCAGGCCCCGTGCCTATCCCCATTCCTGATGATCTTAAAGATCCATCCACACTAATGAAACTGCTTGGTAATACTTCGTTTTCCATGCAACTCGGTCAGGCCGCAGGAAGCCTTTCTAGTGAGGTACTCGGCAGCTTCGATCAGGGTATTGCACTGCTCAAATCCTCTGCAGGAGCGCTAATTCCACAGAATATTAGCGCTTATGCGCAATCCTTAGAAATTGATGTTGCAGAAGTTACAGCATTTGCTGCTTTGCATGAACAGGCTCATGCCAGACTCTTCTCGTCTGTCCCTTGGCTGATGCCACGTTTTGAGGCACTCATCGGCAAATACGCTCGTGGAATTTCCATAGACCTCGACGCTATGGAAGAGCAACTGCGCGAGGCCAACGAGATGAACCCTGAATCCATCGCTGGTGCTGTGAATCTCACCAATGTTGGCGTAAACGACACACCTGAGCAGCGATCCGCCTTGGAAAGTTTAGAAAATCTCCTCGCCTTAGTAGATGGCTGGGTCGACTGCGTCGTCTGGCGTGCGGGTATGGCGCACCTGCCACATATCGAACAACTTCGAGAGATGACTAGGCGTCAACGTGCAGCAGGAGGACCAGCAGAATTGACTTTTGAGTCGCTACTCGGATTGCAACTGCGCCCGCGTCGTCTACGCGAAGCTTCAGAAATCTGGGAGAGTATTACCTCCACAGAAGGTCAAGATTCACGCGACAGACACTGGTCTCACCCAGATATGCTGCCTTTGCTTCAAGATGATAGCGACGCTGATAGTGTGATTGAAGCTCCTACAAACTCAACAAGTCCCAAACAACAGGGATCTAACCACAGCGGTGTCGATTGGGATGCAGAATTAAGCAAACTATTACAAGAAGATAATCAGTCGACCGACGGCAGTTCCACTAATGGTCAGGACTCATCTGAACAGGACTCATTCGGTCAAGAGACAGGCAAACAAGGTAGCGCAAACGGCTCTACGAGTGGCGTAACACCATCAGAGCAGGCCAATGACGATGATAATCATTCAAGTGATAAAGGATCAGATGATTCTAACCCCAACGAACCATCTGGTGATGGAAGCACTCATTAAAGCGTCATGATTACAGCAGTGCGGGCAATCAAGCTGCAAGCACTGCTACAAGATGCTCTATACGAGCACAATACTGTTGAAAACAGCGAGGTAGACAAACAGCACAGTAGACAAACAGCACGGCGCAACACGAACAGCAGAGCTAGTAACAAGACGTGTTTGCAAGGGTAACCGTGTTGGGTAAGCGTGTTGAGAGTTCACAAATCGTCAACATACTTATTCACTGCTAAAGGCCAAATATCACGATATATCATTACCCAATTAGCTATACCTGACGATTAACCACGCAGCAAGAATCTGCTAGCTTGACGCGTAGCCATGCTCGATGAAGCAGAACCTTGTGAGAAGGACAGGTGCAAACTATCCTCAGCTCTCGTCACGCCAACGTAAAATAATCGGCGTTCTTCTTCCAGTGCTTCACCCACCTGTGGAGAAGAGAATGGGATTAAACCTTCAGAGCATCCAACTATCCACACATGCGAAAATTCAAGTCCTTTGGCAGCATGAATGGTTGAAACAGTTGCCACACCCTGATCTTCATGCTGCTCCAACGATTCCATCAGAGCTTTACGAGCCTCTGTTGAGGAAGCTAGTGAAGCATTATGCCAACCTGATTCCGTGCGCACACGATATCTGATACCTTCCTCGTGTAATGCCTTACAAATCACAGCTTGTTGAGAATTAACTCTGGTTAGTACCGCACAATCCTTCATAGCAACGCCATGTTGAACAAGTTTGGCAATTCGTCTTGCCACTCCCCTTGCCTCAGCAATATCGTCAGCATAAACAGTGGTTTCTACGCGCTTCCCCGCCTGCTTCACCGCATCAAGCTTGATGTAATCTTCTCGCTCTTGGGAACCTTGCAGCAGCTTGTTGGCATAACGAATTATTTGCGGCGTGGATCGATAATCTGTATTAAGCGTAAGGTCTGCCGTCAAGGGGCCAAATTCCTGATCAAAATTCTTGAGATAATAACTCGTTGCACCAGCAAAAGAATAAACAGTCTGAGCAGGATCACCCACCACGCAAATATTCTTGTTCTCTCCAAGCCACAGTTGCAACAAACGGTGCTGCAAAGGAGAGAGATCCTGGTATTCATCAACAGTCAGATGCCCGATTGTTGAACGAATCGAACTGGCCAGTTCCCCAGGTGTCTGCAACACATGACAATCAATGAGCAACATGTCATTGAAATCAATCTGATTTCGCGCAGTTTTTTCTTCCTCAAACATGGTCATAATCTGAGACATACGATCTGGATCAATATTTGCGGGTGGCTCACGGTGAATGGCAGCACAAACTCGCGAATAATCACTTGGATCGATAAGCGAAACTTTCATCCAAGCAATTTCTGCCATCACATCACGTACTTGAGAATCCTCGATATCTACAGTTCTCAACACTCGCTTCATCGCTCTAAACGTCAGAGCGCCTGGCTTCTCCACCAGACGAGGAAAAGCTGTATCGCAGAGTTCATGCCAAATGCCACGAAGCTGCTTCAACGCTAGAGAGTGAAATGTCGAGGTAGTAATCGTTGACGAGGCGCCTAATTGTTGCAATCGCAACTGCATCTCATCTGCAGCCTTAACGGAAAACGTAACTGCCACGGTCTTGTCAGGATTCCATTGGCCCAGCTTGCATGCATAAGCAATTCGGTGAGTTATGGTTCTGGTTTTTCCTGCTCCCGCACCTGCAATGATGCGCACAGGACCTTGGGTCACCAACGCTGCTTCGCGTTGCGATGCGTCAAGATCAGCAAAAATATCGTCAGATTGGGTACTCACACCCACCATTGTGGCAGCTTGCTACCCCAATTGCACCACAATGTGTATTACTGTGGAAATGTGACTCATCGCAGCAATCTGACACTGGCAGCCCTAGCATCCGCAACGATGCCTGGAATAGTCGTATCCGGCACACGCTCATCGAATCAAGCGAGCGCGGGTGATATAGACGACGGCATCGATCTTGCTATCATTCAAGATGGCCCAGGCAGACTCTACGATGTGGCCGCCAGTAGCACCACTGAAGGCAAACTGCGTTTGCAACGACGCATTAAGGCAGCGAGCACCCTTGCCCGAGCGAAAGAACCCGGTGGTTTAGGATTCTCTATGGAACGAGTGCTGGCATACGAGGCAGGCGAGAGCGCCGATTCTCCTACTGGGATAACTGCTGTAGCGATTCTTGCACATTGCGAGGGAAGTTCGGTTGCCCTCCACTCCCTCGACGCTCAGGACTGCGTAGCCATTGGAACTGCCATAGGTGCTATACACCGTTTGCGAGGGACTTTCCTACAAGAAGAGGCGTACCCAGTATTCACCACGGAGAGCATTAAGCAGCAGCTATTATCGTGGATAGCTCGTCTCAGCAAAGCAGGGCACATACCTCAAGAAATTATTCGCAGCTGGTCAAATATTGTTAATACCGCGGGTCTATGGTCATTTACCACCTGCCCAGTTCACGGTGGCTTTGACGATGGGGATTTTCTGTTTTCAGATACGAGTTTGACAGCGATTTACAACTGGCAAGATATGCAGATTAATGATCCTGCGCGTGATTTGGCGTGGATGTTTGCCAAGCTCGATGAACCGCGTCGAAATTCCCTCATTGCTGCCTATGGAAGGATGATGGGTTCGCACTTAGATCCGATGATTATGCTTCGCGCAAATTTGTGGCTCCAAATGGAGCAAGTCGGAGAATTCATCAGTGCTCTGGACCACGCTGATAACGATCGGATTCTTCAATTCAAAGCTCAAGTTGAGCATTTAGCTCACCAGCTCGTCGCTCGCCAATCAGCAAAACAACGATATGACGACGCTGCACAACAGCGACATGCACCCTCAACAATTACTGTGGGTACGCTTCTTGACGATCCTTCTAAAGTCTCAGATAACCAAGGGCCACATCTTGATGGGGCGCCGCAGCACGCTCAAGCGCGTCAAGCCACAACGCCGCAATCCTCAAGTCATAACACGCCCGAGCATGAACCTCAGCCCGCTAAGCTCGATTCAGCTCCTAGTGCACCCATACCATCTATACCTGTTCCTTCTACTCGCTCGCGTTCAACTAGCGATAGGGATGAATATGATTCAAACCTGAATTCTTCGCATACGGAGCATCAAACAAAGCCAGATGATGATTCAGCGATCAGTTCCGCCACCATATTGGTGCAAGCACTTACTCCACAGCCTTCGGATTTCGCAACACAGGGCACTTCCGGATCAGCTGACGACAGTGTTACATATCAGGAACAGGAACGTGACGAACATAGCTCGTCACGGCACGACAATGAGACTAGTCTCCCCTCCGATGAAGCAGAAACCACGTTGATTCCTCATGTAGATCTTCGCTCCGCTTATCAGCAGTCAGACAAGCGCCCGCAGAGCGACACTCCTTCATCTGACACACATGGCTTGGACGCTGACGGCGAACAATCACCGTCGGGCGAATAATAGTCTTAGCACTGTTGACCCTGCGAATAATCGCAGGTCTTACCAGATTTGGCATAGTTCATCAGGACTAAAGCACCGAAACAACGACGAGAGGAAATCATGGATATTGAGATTGGCATCAGGAACGTCACCCGCACAGTGAGCTTCAGCACTGAAGAATCTGCTGAGGATGTAGCACAGAAAATCGAGCAGGCACTGGCTTCTGACAAGGCCCTAGATCTCACCGACAACCGAGGACGTCGATTCGTAGTCCCAGCACAGGCTCTAGGCTACGCAATCATCGGTTCCGATACCTCTCACCCAGTAGGTTTCGGCGCCCTATAAACTACAATTCTCATTCAAATCAGATAACTGCAATAAAAGTGGAGATAATTGGCCAATTTTGCCGGAAATATCTCCACTTTTATTGCAGTTATCTTATTGTTGCCCATCAGCAAGCGTGATGGCACCCATATCGAGTATTTGATCTACAGTTTGCTGGTCTGTGGTGTGCTCACCAAGCTTGTTGGGCTTTCCAGCGCCGTGCCAGTCGGATCCGCCGGTAACCAAGAGATGATGCTGCTGCGCGATACGTAACAGTCGTTCACGCTGTTCTTCACTGTTATCTCTGTGCCACACTTCTAGGCCATTAAGTCCCTCACCAATGAGCATCTCAATTTGTCTGTCACTCAGCAGTGTTCTGTTGCGTTTCTTATCTCCTGCATGAGCGATAACGCTGACCCCACCAGCAGCACGCACAGCCGCGACTACCTCATGAGTTGTGGGTGAAGGTGTTGGTAAGTAGTAGGGGCTTCTGGACGAGCACAATCCAGCAAAGGCCTGTGAACGATTACTATAAATACCTGCGGCCACTAAAGCATCAGCAATATGAGGACGTCCAACCGTGGTTTTCTCCCCCTCTTTAACCTGTCTCATCACATCATCCCATGTGATCGGATAATCTTGGGCAATCGCAGCAACCATGACCTTTGCACGTTTCAAACGTGCCTGACGCGTGCGCTCAAACAAAGCCACAATATTGGAGTCTGCAGGATCATATTGATATGCCAGCATGTGCACTGAGACATTACTGTCATCTGCAGTAATCTCTGTGCCCCGCAGTACTGGAAAATTGTTTCGATGCGCTGCTTCAGCGGCATCAGCCCATCCGGCGGTCGTGTCATGATCTGTTATCGCAACTCCGGCCAATCCTGAATTCTTGGCAAGAGTCACCATCTGAGCAGGAGTGCAAGTCCCATCGGAATATACGGTATGGCAATGCAAATCCCAACCTGTGCTTAGCTCTGGGCTTTCTGCGACATGAAACATACCAACCATCGTATGCTGGTACTTAGTTTTATGCTTCCGCCGACTCACGGGGCATGTCAATACCGGGTATTACATCACACCCGCCAGCAAGATATGAGGTAAGGATGACCGACTCGCAGGCTTCCAGCATTAGCAAACCACAGCTTGAAGGGTGGCGACATGGCTCAACTTGGAACTATCTAGTGATGCTGTTGGCCTCGGTTGCAGCCCTAGTAGTTTCCTTAGCGCTATCTGCTGAAACATTACAGCTAGCGCGCCACCCATCGGCAAAATTAGGTTGCGATGTCAACGCAGTAGTTTCATGCTCAGCTGTTGCTAATTCATGGCAAGCAGAGTTCATTCACTTCGGCTCATTCAGTTTTCCAAACGCCTTCTTCGGTATAGCTGCCGAGTCAGTATTCATCACACTAGCTGTGCTTGGACTTGCTAAAGTACAGTTGCCGCGTTGGTTCGCTATTTGCACTTGGTGGGGAGGTCTAGCCGCAGCCCTGTACGCCTACTGGCTGTTCACGCAATCAATGTTTGTTATCAATGCCTTGTGCCCGTGGTGCCTTGGACTGCTATTTGCCACCACCTTGCAGTTTATGTCACTCAGCCATGCCACTGTGACTGTGCAAGATCTACCTTCCTCAGATGGTAAATTCGCCACCGTACGTAATGGGCTGAATACCTATTACCGTCTCGGTTTCGATCTGATGCTTGATGTGGTGTGGATTGTGGCGATTGTTGCACTGATATTCATCACCAAGGGTGCAGCCATATTCTAGATTGCTGTGCACCGTTCGAAACCACACATATTTCTGATTCTCAAACGGTGCAATCAAGCATTACTCTTGCGGTGCCAGATTGATTTTTGCCACTATGGTTGCGGAACCTGTCAATCTCACGGCATGCTCATCGACATCAACATTCAACAATCCTCCACGCACGCGAATCGTCCAGTGAGATATGCCTGTTAATGCTCGTAGCGTCACGCCGGTGGCGCACAGACCTGTGCCGCATGAAAGAGTCTCACCAACACCACGCTCGTGAACCCTCATAGTGGCTGAACCAGTGTCATGAGCTGAATCGGCCGACTCGATACGCACGAACTCAACATTCTGCCCTTCTTCAAGAGCAGGAGTTACGACTGGTTTTCGGCTCAAATCGAGCGCAGCAAGATCAGGAAGTGTTGCGTGTGACTGTTCTAATGCAGTAACAAAGTTGGCGCTACCATCCTCAATCAGACACACTATATGAGGGTTACCCATATTGACATAGGTGCCCCGAGCGCTTCCTGACGTACCTGGGATGGAAACAATATGCTCCATCAATGGTCCAATCCGCCATTGACCCATATCAACTCGAAACACATGTTGCCCCAGAAGATCGTCATCCGGAAGCGGAGTTAAAGTTTTTATACCTGCACGGGTTCCAAGTTTCAAGCAGGCTGGCGCCTTCTCTACCACCGTCTGGCCGTTGGTGCCACTGTCGATACCATCTTGCTTCACATCCTGTAGGAACTCTTGAATATACAGTGCAGATACACGGGTACCATTACCACACATTTGCGCGAGTGAACCGTCGGCATTGCGATAGTCCATGAACCAGGTTGCACCTGACTCCTGCAACGATCGAAGCTCATCCTCGCTGAGATCAGATACAAACTGAGGATGCGTGATGCGCAGTAAACCATCGCCGCCTATACCCATATGACGATCGGTCAATCTGACGACCTCATCGTCACTTGGCTCATACTTGCCCTGAGGATCGGCATAGACCACAAAATCATTGCCAGTGCCGTGGGCCTTGTAAACCGCATCAGGAATGCTCATGGTTGTAGCCTAAACGCGATGCGCGACTAGAGCTCTAACGTGATTTGGCCAACGGCAAAAAGCTTAGAATTTCCCTCTACCTCTACATGCTCAGTAATGTTTGACTGCCTCAGAGATAGTAGTTACAGCAACGTCATCCTCATCAGCGGAGCATCAAACATTCGTAGCTTCTAAGGTATCTGTCCGCCACCGACTCTTCACATGTGAATACTACGATGGGAATTCGGCAAGAGTTATCAGTATTGGAGGATTCATGACTTCGACAGCACCTATCGGCATGTTCGATTCAGGCTTCGGCGGTCTCACCGTAGCCGCACAGTTGCGCCATGATATGCCTCATGAGCACGTTCTGTTTTACGGAGACAGTGCGCATGCACCATATGGATTAAAAACGCCAGATCAGATACGTGAACGATGCTTTTCAATCGCAGACCACTTCGTTGCCCAAGGTGTGAAGGCTCTTGTGGTCGCTTGCAATACGGCAACTAGCGCTTGCGTGGAAGATATGCGTCAACGCTATGACATCCCAGTAATCGGCATGGAACCTGCGTTGAAAGTTGCATGCGATAGGGGTCTTGGCGTGCGTCAGCATGTGATTGTGGCAGCCACTCCTTTGACCTTACATGAACATAAATTTGCCGCTTTAATGGATCGTTTCAAACAGGATCATGACATCACGCCTTTGCCATGCCCAAATTTGGTCACCACCGTGGAATCAGGCAGAATTCTGGATGAACACGAGGCTCAGTCAGCTGTGCACAGCTACTTTGGTGGATTTGATTGGAGCTCAGTAAACTCAGTGGTTCTAGGATGCACTCACTTCGTTTTCTTCCGCAAGTATTTCTTGCAAATGTGTCCTCAGGATGTGGCGATAATCGATGGAAATGAGGGAACAATCCGGCATCTCCATGTAGTACTTGAGGCCCTTGGGGATCTGGCTCCAGAGCAGGCTAAAGGCGGCATTGATATAGCAAATTCCGACACTTCAGCTCGTATGTCTGAGCGTTCAGAGCAGCTTTTTCACTTACTCTGAAGCGCATTGGACGCACCGCGTGCACAGTTGTAGGGTGGATAGTTGCATGCGAATGGGGGATGAATATGTCGAAAACTGCAATTATTGATGTAGGTGGTGGATACCGGGCCATATTTGGTGCCGGAGTATTCGATTATTGTGCAGACAACGACATACAGTTTGACCATTGTTATGGGGTCTCTGCAGGCAGTGCAAATTTGGCATCCTATATGGCTCAACAGCCTGGGCGCACGTATCGTTTCTATACTCAATATGCTTTCCGTAAAGAATATGCCAGTCCACGCAACTTCGTGCGCGAACGCAATTTTGTGGATTTGGATTACGTCTATGGCACACTTTCAAATCATGACGGCGAAGATCCGATGGATTTTGATGCATTCGAGAGTAACGCCGCAGAACTGACCGTAGTTGCTTGCAATGCTTTGGATGGCAGCACTAAATATTTCGACAAATCAGATGTGACGAAGGATCATTACGACATTTTCAAAGCTTCCTCCGCTGTGCCTGTTGCATGCGAACCCTATGTCATCAACGAAGTGCCATATTTTGATGGCGGCATTGCCGATCCCGTTCCGGTCACCAAAGCTATTGAAGATGGTTGCGACAAAATCGTGCTAGTACTGACGAGGTTGAAAGATGTGCCTAGAAGTCAGCACAAGGACGTTCTTCCAGCGCGTATTCTCCGTCGTCATTACCCTGAGGCAGCTGAATTATTGCTTAATCGTTATCGTCGTTACAACGACGAAGTGGAACTTGCGAAACGCTACGAGCAAGAGGGACGCGTGCTGATTGTGGCACCGGACGATTTGTGCGGTCTCGACACCTTAAGCAAGAACTATGAGGGTTTAGGGCGCATGTATCGCAAAGGTTATGCCTCTGCTGCTGCCATTGGTGATTTCATTCGAGAATGAAGAACTTCACCAAGTCCTGCATCGTTTGACGTAAGCATCTTCACTGCAAGGTCAGCAAGGTGACTGGCCATCGGAGATAGCTCCCAGTTGCTTCGCTGAACCAACGCGAAGGTGTCGTAAATCGGTTCTTCCAATCGAGTGGTATACACCTGTGATGGGAAAGTCTCAGATTGTGCCACAGCTTTAGGAACGATAGTGTCTCCAAGGCCGCTAGCGACAAGGGAAACTGCGGCATCTACTGATTCAACCTCCATTTTGGGCTCAAGTGTGACACCGTGTAGCTGGGCCAGTTGTGCAAGTTGGTGTCTGGTTGGATCATTCCAACCATGGTGAGCATCATACAAAATCAGAGGCTCTTTAGGTATATCAGTAATCGCCATAGCTTTTTCACAACGCTCAGGATTGGCACTTGCCCACACGATCTCATGCCTCATTAATGGCAATATCTGTAAACCATCTGCTGGAATTGGTAGGCACAACAAGCCTGCTTCCAATTCCCCGTTGCGCACTGCATCAGCCACTTCGAAAGAGTTCTGTCCTACCAATCTCACTCGCACATTGGGATAAGACTTGTGAAAGACCGTAGCCAAGTCTGAAAGAAAATAGTAGCTGGCATTTTGCAAGATGCCGAAGGAGACAGTTCCACCTTCACCTGTATTCAAAGCAGTTAATGCACTATCTGCTCCGAGTTCAGCATCTAGTAGGCGTTTTGCCCACGGCAGCAGGGTTTGTCCTGCTGTGGTCAATACCAAGCGTCTCCCTCCACGAACGAATAAGGTAATTGAATAAGCGTCCTCGATTTTTTTCACCAATTCAGAAACCGTCGGTTGCGTTAAACCCATGTATTCTGCGGCTGCAGTGAAGGATCCCAACGTTGCTGCGAGGGTGAATGCACGTATCTGCGTTATTGTCATAGCTTAACCCTATAGGATACAAAGGATATCCCCGTCTTGTGCGATAGCTTCCTTCTGTTTACTCTTACTCGTGGTGATGAGAACAGCTGAAAATCGACTACTCACCACTGCAGATCCTCCACAAGAGAAGGAATATCAATGGCGCAGAGCGTACCGCAACCAGTATCCGGCAGCACAACAACAGTTAGTGATCCAACACCTATCGACGCGAATACTCTTCGAGGAGCATCAACATCAACAATGATGTCAAATCGCATCGAGCATGATTGCATCGGCTCACTTTCAGTACCTGCCGAAGCGTACTGGGGCATCCACACAGAGCGCGCCATCAGCAACTTTCCTGTCAGTGGCATTCCAGTAAGCCACCACCCTGAACTCATTCACGCTTTCGCTATTGTCAAACGAGCATGTGCACTAGCCAATAGAGACCTCGGTGGTATCAGCAAAGAGCAATGGGGCCTCATCGATACGGCATGCGTCGAAGTAGCTTCAGGAGCATTCGATGATCAGTTCCCCACCGATGTACTCCAAGGAGGTGCCGGCACCTCAACGAATATGAACGCTAACGAAGTTATAGCCAACCGAGCTTTGGAGCTTGGTGGCAAAGCTAAGGGTGACTACACTCTGATTCACCCGAATGATCATGTCAATAAATCGCAGTCAACCAACGACACCTATCCTGCAGCGGCAAGACTGGCAATCATTGATGCCCTTGATACCTTCATCACCAGTGCCCGCGGACTTAGCAGCTCACTACGCTCTCTTGCACAACGCACTATGTACGACGTAACTATCGGCCGCACCCAATTACAAGATGCAGTCCCTATGACCTTCGGTCAGGAATTCATGGCTTTTGCCAATGTCCTTGAATCCGATATCTCCGCTATCGAGGATCAGCGCAAACCACTGTCCACGATGAACCTTGGAGGAACCGCTATCGGCACAGGTATTTGCTCTGACGCTCGCTTCCGTAGTTACGCCGCAACGCATCTTGGTAAACTCACTGGATTACCTATTACTGTAGCTGTTGACCCGATTGCTGCGACCTCCGACGTTGCTGATTTCGTGATGACTTCCTCACTGTTGAAGCGCAATGCCACTCATTTGGGAAAAATGGCTAACGATTTACGACTCCTGAGCAGCGGCCCTCGTGCAGGTTTTGCAGAAATCAACATCCCTGCACGACAGGCAGGATCGTCAATAATGCCAGGCAAGGTCAATCCTGTAATTCCTGAATGCATAAACCAAAGCGTTTTTATGGTTATGGGAATGGATACGACTGTCTCATTTGCTGCGGAAGCCGGACAGTTACAGCTCAACGCATTCGAACCGGTGATGGTGCACGCTATCTTGGAATCCATCAGCATACTCAGTAAAGCGATGGATACTCTACGTGCCAACTGCATCGAAGGCATAGAGATCAACGCCAAGTCGTCTCATGACCAAGCTCAACGTTGTGCATCACTAGCGACATCACTTATCGGACATATTGGCTATGAGCAAGCTGTGGAAGTTGCCAAAACCGCTATGGCAGAGAACATTACCGTACGTGAATCCGCTGAGCGAGAGGGCAGTATTCGACCAGAAATATTGGATGACATTCTCAACCCACTAGAACTAGCCCGCGTCCAGAATAAACGGTAGAACTCGTCACATTCCGACATTTTCACCTCACTGCTCATATGCATCTACGTTTGTGTAGGGATTTATCTGAAAACCTCACTTATGCGATCCGCACAAAGACTGCAATTCAGCCATTCTTGCGAGGGAATACGAAGCTGGATCTGGGAAAATCCCTACACAATATGACACCACCCACAAATAGTTATGCTCGGGACGCAGATAAAGCGTGTCCCGAGCATAACGTGAGGCAAATTGGCTAGAAACTAGCGATTGATAACAGGCGGCTTAGGGGTATCTCCCTCTTGTGTAGCGAGTAGAGCGCTACTGACCTGATTGAAGAGATCACTGTACCCGCCAGGTGTTGAAGCTGGGAGCACAACCGTCTTCGCATTCGGCGAGTCAGAAAGTGCACGCATTACATCGAGATATTGATTGAATAACACCACATTGTTAACGTCCGCGATGTCCATACCAACAGCCTGCAAACTCTTAATCTGATCTACTATACCGTTCGCAATTTCGCGGCGATAATTAGCTTGACCCTCACCTTGAAGCCTAGTTTTCTCGGCATCCGCATGAGCTTGGGTCTCAATTTCAATCTGCTTAGCTAATGCTCGTTCTCTAGTGGCTTCCTTCTCACGCTGAGCAGCATTGATGGAATCCATGGCATTCTTAACCTGTGGAGACGGATCAATTGCAGTAATCAGGGTCTTGATCACTGAGAAACCAAAACGAGCCATTTCCGTGCCAACGGTGGTTTGCACATCAGAAGCAACATCATCTTTACGTGCGAATGCATCGTCCAACTTCAACGCCGGAATAGCGCTTCGCAAAGCGTCCTCCATGTACGAACGCAGCTGCCCTGCAGGATCCCGCAGCTCATAGTAAGCGGTTGCAACATCTTTCGGATTCACTCGGAACTGCGTTGAAGCCACCACAGTGACAAATACATTGTCTAGTGTCTTCGTTTCCAGCTGCACGTTGAGCTGGTTCACACGCATATTCGTTTTCATAGCAATTCGATCAATTACAGGAATCTTGGCATGCAAACCTGCAAAAGTCACCACTTTGAACTTGCCAAAACGCTCAACAATGTATGCCTGTTGCTGAGGCACGATATACAACGCTGAGAACAATAACCACAAGATTAGAACTACAACTATTAATAAAGAAATTACTCCGCCGGTCATACTCTCTTCCCTCCGAGTAGTCACGCCTTTGTTGACGCTACACCAATGCTCATGACGAGCATCTCCCACCGATATTCTATCAGCGAGACTCCAATACCCACATTGACACAAGCACCGGCAGCACTTAGTCAGGCTATTGGCTTAAGCATTGATGAGCGAATCAACTGCAAGGACTAAGCATCCCAACCCGCATTGGAGAAGCTGCTGTTGTAGTGCAGCTCATCTGAATCCTCTATAAATCGATATCCCAATATGTCACGTCAGATCGAGGGTTCCAGCCCTGTGCGCCCCAAAACTGTTGACCTTGAATATTGTCGTTGACTATAAACACTCCAATTTTCTCAATACCTTTTGCCTGCAACACATCACGAATGCGAGCAACTAGACGAGTCCCTATGCCGTGACCTCGAAAATGCTCATCCACGGCGAGATGATAAATATATCCTTTGCGGCCATCTGTAGCGCCAATAGCAGTACCGACAATGCCACCACTTTCATCGAAGGCTACAAAACTCGAATCTGGATTGTGCAATATTACTTCGCTGATACCTCCATAGGTATTATTCAGAGAATGTAGATGCATACCGGGGGTTCTGCTCCACAATGCATACGAAGCGTCATAATCCTCAGGAACCATCCTACGGATGTTGACCGTTTGAGGTTTGTCTTTCTCCTGAGCGACGCTTTTGGAAGCTACTTCATCACCAGTCTTGTTACTGCCCTGCAATCCCATATCGTTATCCCCTTAGTGAAGATGTATCTCATGTTTGCTGGTACCACCTTGAATAATCGCCAAAGCGTCATCCAACGATTGCTGCACCATATTTTTTACCGCAATATCGGTAAAAAATCCGATATGCGGAGTCAGTAGCACATTCTCTAAGCCCTGAAGAATCCTGTATCGCTCATCTGGGATAGCACCTCCGGGGAATCTGTTATTAAATAGGGGCTGTTCGCCTTCGACAACATCGAGAGCAGCACCAGCAATCGATCCTTCGCGCAGAGTACGAATAAGTGCATCTGTATCGACCACAGGTCCTCTGGAAGCGTTCACCAGATATGCAGTAGGTTTGAGCAGCTTCAAGTTATGCTCATTAATCAGATGGTATGTGCTGTCATCCAAATAAGTATGCAGAGTCACCACATCGCTGTTTGCCAACAACTCACTCTTATCTACATATGTCAATATCCCCGATAACTCGTCATGCTCAACGATGTCGTTGCCAAGAACTTGTGCCCCCAAAGCATGGAAGATTCGAGCCACGGTGGAGCCAATTCTTCCCACACCGATAATTCCAATGGTTAGCTCAGATAGTTCTCTCGACATCAGCCCAGAGACTACGAGATCCCCCTGCGCTGTGCGGTGTTCAAACTGAGGAATCTGTCGAATCAGTGTCATCACTTGCGTGAGCACCAATTGTGCCACGGCTGAAGGCGAATACGAGGGCACATTGGTAATGGTGATGTCATTATCTTTCGCTGCCTGCAGGTCGATGGAATCGATACCTGCCGAACGTACCGCAATCTGGCGAATACCAAAACTCCTGAGTAACGGATATGTGACCTCGGATGCCCCAATCGGACTGCGCTGTTTGAAAGAGATTCCTGTATAGTCTTCTGCGAGCGCAACAGTATCTTCATGAAGCTCCACAGGTAGGCAATCAACTTGCACATGGTGAGTCTCAGCCCATGCTTGTGCAAAGGGTTCTTCCTCGGCGAGCGTGTGGAAGTGGGCTATACGTATCATTTACTATCTTCTTTCACTGCTGTTAGGTCATACTGTTCAGGGCACAAGCTGTTCACCGAGGTGGGCGTGATATGTCTCCATTGTTCGAGTCGTTCCACAGCTGCATGCAGTTGTTGCATACTCGCGGCGTAACTCAAGCGGATTTGACGCGAATCACCTTCTTGGAATGCTTCGCCAGGAATTCCTGCGACATGTGCTTCTTGCGCCATTGCTCTGGCATAATCCCCTCCACTCCCCTCGTAATCTTCAGGCACACTCAGATACAGGTAGAACGCACCCTGAGGATGAGCAACTCGATATCCCAATGCCGTAACAGACTGGTATAAGTAATCCCTGCGTCGTCGATATTCATCAACCATCACGGCAATATCTGAGTCACCAGATTCGTAAGCTTCTTGAGCTGCGTCCATCACAAAGGTTGCAGCAGTTGACACATGAGCCTGATGCACCTTCGCCAAAGCATTGACACTGTGTTTGGGAGCTGCGAAGAAGCCAAGTCTCCAACCAGTCATTGCAAATGTTTTTGAAGCACTGTCTATCAGTACTGTTCGCTCTGGTATCAATTGTGCGATTGAGGAATGCGCCTGACCATATACAATCTCGGCATATACCTCATCACTGACCACTGTTGCGTCATAGCGTTCTATAACAGCAGCCAAATCCGCTAATTCTTGCGCAGTGAGATCGATGCCCGTAGGATTCGCCGGATAGTTAAGCACCACGACGATGTTGCGTCCCTGAACTGTAGACAATACCGACTCCAAAGCTTGTGGAGTTAAGCGATAATCGTCTTCACTGGTATCTATCGCTATCGCTTGTGCGCCGTTAAGTATGGCCATCGTTCGGTATTGATTGAATCCAGGAGTTGCCCACACAAGAACATCCCCAGGATTCAGTAAAGCTGTCAGCACACTGCTAATTGCTTCGGTGGCTCCCTGTGTGACGATAATCTGTTCGGGAAGATATTGCAGGCTGCGTCTACGGCTCAGATAATCACTGATTGCTCTTCTCAGCTCAGGAGTCCCTGCATTGGGTGCATAGTGAGTTCTTCCTGCATGCAGACTACGAATCCCCGCTTCGGTGATGCGTCGCGGGGTTGCCATGTCTGGTTCCCCCAAGGTCAACTTAATGACATCACCAATCTGAGAAACCTCATTGTCGAATCGTCGAATCAGAGAGGTTGTCATAGATGTAATCACAGGTGAAATATGTGAATACATATAATCCTTAACTTCCGAGTCTTCTCCTCTGAGCGCTTGCGCATTGATCGTGTGACGTTGGTAATGGTCTACAGCCATGGAATCTCCAATCCTTCCCGCGCTGCCAAGTTGTTCAATACACGTGTTGTCAACTCGTCAATATCGATGCCGTTGCACTGACTACGTCGCAGCTCCTGCTCTTCCTTATCTCCCGGCAGCTGAACATTCTGGTGATCTGAGGATGGAAGCGCCAACAGACGCTCGGTCATGTCCATTAAGCGTGTTTGGAAAGCTTGTGCATCGCCAAATACATCAATATCCACAGCAGCGAAACAATGGCTGATATCTCGGCCTCGTACATCAACGGAGGGCAAACCACCAGAGAGCACTGAAGTGAGTATTTCCACGACAAGAGCAAGACCGAAACCTTTGTATCCTCCTCCCTGCTCACCTGCTCCACCAAGGGGTGTAAGACCACTGTGATGTTCTGGATTGTGCAGATGAGACAACAGCGCATCTGGTGAGTGCTCAATGCCACCAGACTCGCTGAGAGCCCACTGCTCGGGGATAGGCTGTGCAGTATTCGATAACATCTCGATTTTCCCTAGAGAAACCGTAGTAGTGGCAGCATCAAAGACTATGTCGTGCGGTTGGCAAGGAACAGCTATCGCCATCGGATTGCTGCCAAGAAAGGGTTGAGCGGCGTGGGTTGGCACCATCAAAGGGTTACTATTCGTAGCAGCAAAACCAAGAAGATGGTGTTGAGATGCCATCCGAGCAAAGTATCCTGCTGTGCCAAAATGATTGGAATTTCTCACAGTCACCAGTCCAATACCACTCTGTTGTGCTTTGTGAATAGCCACGGACATAGATTGATGAGCGACTAACTGGCCCATAGCTTCATGTCCGTCAATCACTGCGGAAACAGACGTTTCATGCACCAGTTCTGGATGTCTATCAACAATAATGGTTCCTGCTCGTATCTTGCCTTCATACATGGCAAGACGTTGCACACCATGAGAGTGGATACCCCGCGCATCAGCGTCCACCAGACTATCAGCGACTATCTCGGCTTGAGAATCTTCAAATCCATAATGACAGTAGAGTTCTTGTACCAAGAATTTAAGAGCCTCAATGTGAATTCTCACAGTTGACCTCCACCGATATTGCTTGTCATGTCATCATCACTTTCAACGCTTTGCATTACTTTTCCACTACCAGAGCCACATAACTGCCCTGCATGTACCCCGGAACCGGTTCCTCAACTGATCCGTCCTGATATTCGAGATGACTACGCAGACTTTGCAAACACCATTTATACGTAAAACCTGCCTCTTGCAGTCGGTTGATATACCAAGGAGTGCTGCGCCAGTAGGGTTTCATAACAGCCCCCTGGTGATACCAACTACTTTCCAAAGCACGCGTTATTACAGAATTGTCGCCTTGATCTGCAGAAGATTGAACTGCAATACCTAATGCTGAGGTGGGCGGAACATCTAGGAGCACTAATCTGCCTGAGTCACGCAGCTGTCGATAATGTTTGACAAATACTTCAGACAGAGACTCATCATCAATAAAACCAAAGGCACTGCCGTTATAAAAAATGGTGTCTGTTGAAGACTCGAGTATTGTTGCATCCTCAATGACTAAGGAGTCAACAAGGAAACCTCGTGCACGCGCCACAACAGCAAGCTCTTCACTTGGCTCGATGATACGATCCACCATCACACCATATTCGTCGCGCAAGGCTGACTCATATGATGCAGTGCCACCGCCAACTGAAATCATTGTTCCCGTGGCTCTGACACCATCAGCACCCGTTGGTGCAGCTCTGGTCAAGGCTGCATACAGCACATCAAGTTTAGAACGAAAAATATTGGCATGCGTTTGCTCAAATTCATCAAAAAGCTCTGCTGAAAATTTCGCATCCCCACCCGACACCATATGTTGTTTCATCACACCTTCGCCAACAGTTCGTCAATGACATCCGTTTGTTCCCAAGTAAAATCTGGGTCGTTGCGCCCGAAATGACCGTAAGCTGCAGTTTTCTGGTAAATCGGCCGAAATAAATTCAAGCGATCCATAATCGCTAACTGCCGCAAATCGAAGCTTTGCTCAACTGCGTGCTGGATGGCTGCGCGCTCTACTTGTTGTGTCCCAAAGGTTTCAATATCGATCGATATTGGACGGGCAGTGCGATGAAAATATCCAATCTGCACTTGCGCTCGTCTCGCTAATCCCGCAGCAACAATGTTCTTAGCAACCCAGCGGGCAGCATAAGCAGCAGATCTATCAGGTTTATGGGGATCTTTGCCTGAAAATGCTCCTCCACCATGCGCAGCTATTCCTCCATAGGTGTCGACGATGATTTTTCGACCAGTGAGACCGGCATCAGCGCGTGGACCGCCATTAACAAAACGTGAACGATTAATCACGACTTGTGCATCCTCAAGGCTGTACCCTAAGGCATCAATGGTTGGAAGAAGAACCTGCTCACGTACTGCATTCCGCACTTCGTCGAGAGTTATATCTGCATCGTGTTGCGTAGAAATTAGGACATGAGTAATTCTCACTGGGTCAAGCAAATCTGACTGGTATTCCACACTCACCAGAGTTTTTCCATCAGGTCGTAAGAATGGTAAACGACCACTTTTTCTAGCTTCTGCAAGACTTTCAGCAAGTCTGTTGGCAGCATATATAGGCAAGGGCATTAGTTGAGGGGTATCGTCACAGGCATAACCCACCATCAACCCTTGATCGCCACCAAAGGCTTCATACTGCTGCTCTTTTGACAGAGCGCTAACATCGTTGATGTCGCCAAATACACCACTGTTACTATCAAATTCTCTGGGACGAATATTGTTGATGATGCCACAGCCTTGTGGGTCCAAACCGCTATAAGCATCTGTAAACCCAATCGAAGCTATTGCATCTCTCACAATCTTGATGTGGTCGAGAAAGCGTGGAGCAGACACCTCACCTTCCACAACTACCAGACCATCTTTCGCCGAAGTTTCTACTGCAACCCTAGAGTCCGGATCTAGTGCGAGATAAGCATCAAGCACCGCATCCGAAATAATGTCGCACACTTTATCTGGGTGACCTTCGGTAACAGCTTCAGAAGTCAGGAATCTATGCTCTTCCGCGCGTTGTTGTTCCATGTATTGTTGTCCTTAATGTCCATAAGCGTGATACTCCACCCGTGTGGGATTCTTGTGCTTGTATCATCTACACGGTGCTGGTAGCACTACCAATATCTCCACTTCAAGGTCTGCAGCTAAGGCTTTACCGCCACAATGGCAATATAATTACCTCGCTCATAACCTTCCTGCACTTCTTCAACCCGATCATTTTGATACGGCGGGTTTGCTAGAACCGTTTGGAAGAAATCAATATTCTCAAATCCAATTCGATGTAGCACCTCGACATAAAAAGGTATGGGATGCCAATTGGGTTTGTATGGATGAAGATCGTAGAAAGCAGTGCCTTCAAGAAGCGGCTGGTAGTCCTCTCGAGCGATCTGTGGGTAACGCTGAATCAGACTCAGCAGAATTCCCAACGGGCTTTCGGCAGGTACATCAGTTAATACAATTCTTCCGCCAGAGCGCAAAGCCTGATAATTCTTACGGAAGGTATCTTCAAGCTCAGTATCAGGTATAAATCCAAAGCTTGAACCGTTATAGAGAATTGTGTCGAAACTTTGTTCACGGTATTCATAACGCTGAGCATCGGTGACCTGCACCTTAATACCTTTTGCACGAGCATCATTAGCCAGATCTTCAGAGGGCTCGAGCGCGACATCTATATGAATACCAAACTCATGTTCAAGTTCATACTCGAAGATCCCTGTTCCACAGCCAACGGAGAGCACTCTGCCTGGGGCTTGAGTAGTTATGGCTTTGTGCAGCAGGAGGAGTCTTGAACGATATATATTCGCTCGTTGCTCATGCAAGTTGTCCATAAGACCACCGAAGCCCACGTAATGATTTACAATTTCAGGCATAAGAGCTCACCAAACTGGTACAACAGAACCCTTAAGGGCCTTGTCGATAGCTTTTTTGACTGATTCAGTGTGATATGCCTTAACAATCTTCTTATACGCGGCATTGTCTTTATCCTTGGTCCGCGCCACGATAACGTTGATCCACGGCTTGTTGTAGTCAAGCTTCGGATCGAGATCAACTTTGAAAATTGCGTCATCTGTTGAACGACCATAATCGACCACTGCATTAGCGTTGGCAATACCTGCGGCTGCATCATCAAGAGAGCTCATAATGAGATTTCGATCTGTTGGAACAAGGTCAATATCCGAAGGATTGTCCGTGATATCTTCCACATGGGGGTACACACCCTCACCAGGATCATTTTTACTGGCATCCAACTTGATTACACCTGCGGATTCAAGCACACCCAAAGCTCGTCCACCGTTTGTTTCATCGTTCGGGATAAGAATCTTGTCTCCCTTTTTCAAACCGGAGACATTCTTGATTTTGTTGGAATACAAGCTCAACGGGCTGAGATACGTATCTGCAATCACTGAGAGTTTGTATCCCTTAGATTTAATCTCGCCTTTCAAAAAGGCGTAATGTTGCTGCGCGCTCAGATCCACATCGCCAGCAGCAAGCGCCTGATTACCAAGTACCGCGCTTTTCATCGCTACTGTCTCAACTTTGACATGTGCATTAGCTTCTTCAAGATTCTTGTTGACTTGATCCCAAATTGGTTCATCCGTCGCAGTAGTGAGTGCAACCTTCACTACTGTGTCCTTTTGATCATCGCTGCTAGCACTTGCAGAACCGCAGGCAGCTGTGGCCAGCAACGTTCCAACGCTCAGTGCGGCAAAGATTTTACCGACCCTTGACTTCCATAAACCATTATTCATGGCATATTCCTCTCTCTATGATTCTTCTTGATAATTACGGCGAATATTGCCGCAAGAACATAACAGTGCAGCTATCTCTCGTACCTGCGTGCTATCAATGTGCCGATAGTTTGTATAAAGGTAATGAGAATGAGCAGCGCTAGAACGGCAGCGACGATGACATCCATCTGATTACGTTCAAACCCATAGCGGATGGCATAATCCCCTAATCCGCCTGCACCGATTGCACCAATTACTGCGATTTCAGAGCTGAAACTAATACAGGTAATAGTGCTTACTCTCGCTAGTCGAGGCACACTTTCTCGAAGATAGACACGAGTCATCACTCCCCAACTGCTAAAACCCATCGCTTGAGCAGATTCAATAAGCGTCTCATTGAGAGCGTTGAATGCTGATTCTGTCTGTCTAGAAAAAAACGGGGTAATACCGACGATTAAAGGGAAAATCGCTCCTTTAACACCTATGGCACTACCAGATATCAGACGTGTCAGTGGGAATAGCAGAGCAATCAAAATCACGAAGGGTATTGATCTGCATAAATTAATGACTTTATCGAGCGGTTCAAAAATGAGTGCATTCTCGCAAATGCCACCTCTTTTAGTCACCGCAAGAATGAGACCGAAAGTGATTCCTAACACAAACCAGAAAGGAGTGGCCTGAACAAACATCTGTAAAGTCTCAACGATTGCTTTCGTGAATGCATCAGGATTTTCGGAAACGTGTGGGAAGAAGCGAGTAACGAAATCTAACATAGTTTTCCTTTTCTAAAATTCCTCAATAAGCGTTCTCAACACACCTTCACCAAAGATGATGGAACTCACTGGGATTCGTTCATCGACGCCATGAAAATTGGCAACGTAGTCGAAGCCATCAGGAATTTTCAGTGGAATAAATCCGCATACGTCAATATTCGGATTCAGCATCAGTACAGCTTTGCTATCAGTCCCGCCCGAAGCAAGGAAAGGAAGCACAGCCGCTTCAGGATCAGCATGTTGGAGGATGCCGCACAATGCTTGATACAGTGTGCTGTCAATTGGGGTAAGGTACCCATTACTGCTATGAATGTCGTGAATATCCGCTGCAGTCCCCGCTATATGCTCAAGAGTTGATTTCAATTCCTGTTCTTTTCCAGGCAAGGAACGACCATCAAGTAACGTGGTAGCAGTAGAAGGCACTACATTCACTGTGCTCCCAACATCCACTGATGTGGGATTACAGGTATTGCTCACGCAGGCTTCTATCCACGGGCGTGCAGGGCCTGTAAGCGACACCACACTCTCAATGAGATCTTCCGACCAGTCTTCTTCACTCTGAACATCACGCTGCGGCAATAACTGCTGTTCGCTAGCAATATGCCATATCCCGTTGAGTAAGCTCGAAGTTATAGGATTGAGATCGACAGGCCATTGATACGCAGCAATATTGTTTACCAGCGTTGCCGCTTTAACCACGGCATTATCGTGATTCACTTGGGAACCGTGCGAAGCTGACCCTTTACTCGTTGCAGAAAACCACTGCGTTCCTTTTTCACCCATTTGCACGTAATACGTGCGACGAGAACCGATCTGTGAAGAGAAACCACCAATTTCACTGATTACAAAACCAACATTGTCGAAGACTTCAGGATGATTATTGGCCATCCACTCTGACCCATAAGCGCCGCCAGATTCTTCATCGCAAAACACTGCTAACACCACAGTTCTGTGTGGCTGCTCGCCTGAACGAATCATTGCTCGTACAGCAGCAATAGTCATAGCGAGCATGTCTTTCATATCAACTGCGCCTCGACCCCAGACACATTCAGTAATCCCGTCAAAGGCAATCTTGCCTGATAAAGGATCGTCATCCCACTCGTCATTAGCTGTGGGAACGGTGTCTACATGTCCATGAATCAATAACGATGGCAACTCTGGATGTTTTCCAACAATGGTTGCGATAAGGTTCAGTCGCTTAGGGGCGCTTTCGAAAATACGTGATTCAATCCCGACCTCTAGTAATCGATCACGAACCCATTGAACAGCTGCACGTTCATCACATGAACCATCACCTGGGTTACGTGTATCGATGCGAATCAACTCAGACGTAAAGCGGACAACCTCAGGGTATGTGCTAGTCATGATGTCTGCTCCGAAACTGAGGCAGGCGCTGCGGTCACATCCGGCGCAACCGATGCGAACGAAGCAGTAAGGTCAGTTACTTTCACATCTTGATCTCGCAAATATTGCAAAGCCTGAGTAATATCGTCGTCTTTACCGCGAAGTTTGACAATGAGTCCACCAAGGGGATATCCATCAATAATTTCTAATGAACCGTAAAAAATGTTGGCTACCAGAGCATACGACACTGATATTTGAGAGACCAGAGCCTCACTCACTGCTTTACGAACATACTGCATATGAATCAGCACCTCGTCCTCAGCAGGTTTGAGAGCTTGTGCACCTTCATTGATAAGTCGGTAAAATCTGGTTAAACCAGTGGAATTTTCAACGAACTTGGCCGCCAATGAGGCTTGAGGGTTAGACATCACATCGTAAATGCCACCTTGCTCTACGATGGTGCCTTTATCAATTACTGCAACATCAGTACAAATAGCTTTGATAACGTCCATTTGGTGTGTGACCACAATGATGGTGATACCAAATTCACTATTCAACCTTTTAAGCAAACGCAGAATGGTATCAGTAGTCTCAGGATCTAAAGCACTCGTGGCTTCGTCACATAGAAGCAGCTTCGGTGAGTTCGCCAAGGCTCTAGCAATTGCTACCCGCTGCGACTGTCCACCAGATAGCTGCGAGGGGTAGGCGTCTTTGAATTTGGCAAGACCAACCAGCTCAAGTAAATGTTCTGCCCGCTGCTTACGCTCGTTTCGTTTTAGCCCCGAATCTTTTAGGGGCAGCAATACATTTTGCAGAACAGTGCGCGATGGCATCAGATTGAATTGTTGGAATACCATACCGATGTTCTGACGAAGTGATCTCAGCTTCTTACCGGAAAGATTGGTGACATCTTGTCCTAATACTGTTATTGAACCACCGCTAGCAGGCGCAATACCGTTAATGGCGCGCACAAGTGTACTTTTCCCTGCACCACTGAGGCCTATGATGCCAAAAACTGAACCTTCTGGGATTTCTAAATCGACATTGCGTAAGGCTACATGTTCACCCTCTCGGGTCTTAAAGGTCTTCGAAAAATTGGATATGGTAATAATTGCAGACATAGATGCCCCTATATATGGCGATTTCATCAGTTTTGACGGTCGAGATCTCCAAAAGTTTCATGATATTTTTTTTGGAGTTACGCCGCAACGAGAAATTCGGCAGCAGGTAATACGCAGTAGGTAATACATAGTCGGTTATACCCACTGTGAAAGTCAGTCATCTTTTCATGCAGCCGCATGAATAACGCCACATAGCGCTTGCCGATGACTGTTGATAAACAGCGCCGAGATTATCTCAACACTGGAACAGATCTTTCGGCTGACTCATCCTCTAACTCCTTATCTGCGAGCGCAAATGCTTGTCGAAGATCTTCAACCAGATCGTCGGCATCTTCAATACCTATTGCCAGGCGAATCAACTCATCGGTGATGCCCAGCTTGAGACGCTCCTCACGAGGGATTTCAAAATGTGTCATTCTACAGGGAAGCTCAGCAAGGCTCTCCACAGCTCCAAGACTGACAGCGAGTCTGAACACATGGAGATTGTTCAAAATCACACTGGGATTGACGCCCTTAGCCACCTCAAAAGCGAGCACTCCACCTGCACCTTTAACACCTTTATCCGTAAGCTCCTGCTTTCCACGAATACCTGTGCCTGGGTAATGCACACTTGACACCAGTGGATTCTCTTGTAGAAACTCTGCCACGCGGGCTGCGTTCTCTTGCTGACGGTCTAGGCGAAGAGCAAGCGTCTGCAATCCTTTACGCACAGAATCGCTCTCTGCAGGAGGTAACACACCACCTAAACGGTTTTGTGCAAAGTACAAACGATGGGCCAGTTCATCACTGCCAGCAACTGCAAGTCCTGCAACTACATCCGAATGCCCCGCTAAATACTTAGTTGCTGAATGAAGTACCACATCAGCACCCAAATCCAAAGGCTGTTGTAAGTATGGTGTTACGAAGGTATTGTCAACGATAACAACGGCGTTGTAACGGTGCGCAAGTTCAGAAAGCGCTGCTACATCATTGACCTGCAGCAAGGGATTAGTGAAAGTCTCAAAGTATAGGGCTTTTGCAGGGACTCCATTACCTCTGAGTGCAGCTTCTACTGCTGCCAGGTCTTGAGTGTCAACAACTTCAAATTTCAAGCCCCAACGGTCAAAGAACTCATGAATCTGTGAGTATGTGCCTCCATAGATATTGTCTCCTACAACAATGCGATCCCCTGGCGCAAAAATCGACAAGCTGGCATGGATGGCCGCAAGACCTGATGAAAATGCAAAACCACGAACACCGTGTTCAAGCTGAGCAATCTGACGCTCAAGGAATTCACGCGTAGGATTGCCCGAACGCGCATAATCCCATCGAGGAATATCATCGACGGATGAGAATGCAAATGTTGACGAGTTATAAATCGGAGGATTTACAGCGCCCGTCGCGTTGTCTTCTACAGCGATTCCATGAACCAATTGCGTATTGAATCGTGCCATCTTTTGAGCTTGCCACCCTCCGTGTTGTTCATCATCATGCCCGCAAGCACGACGTCTGAAAAGCTAGTATTTGCCGCCGAACATCGCCTTCGCGGCTTGATAGTTATGACGCTAGCAAGGGCGTAGCGGCAATGACAAGCTCAGCCGCATACACATAATTTATAAGGGGTTCAAATTCCTAGAGATTGCACAGATTATGGTCAGAAATCAAGAGCTGCTATACGCTGAATTCTTCAAGAGCGTGTCGCATGCAGGGTAAAACAGAGAGGTATCAGCACGTAGACAAATTCTATAGGCTAAGACAACAGTGAATCACTACAAGGGAGACATGATGGCCACACTGGGCAATTCAGGCATTGACATCTATCCACTGGTTCTGGGAGGTAACACTTTTGGATGGACCAGTGATGAGAAGACCAGCAGAGAAGTTCTCGACGAGTTTGTAGCAGCTGGTGGCAACCTTATTGACACAGCGGATGTATATTCCGCTTGGGCACCAGGCAACTCCGGTGGAGAGTCCGAGATTGTGCTGGGTCGTTGGCTCACTGCACGCGCTAAGCGTGACGATGTGCTCATCGCCACTAAGGTGAGTCAGCATCCTCAATATCAAGGCCTCTCAGCAGCAAACATAGAAGCTGCAGCGAACGAATCTCTGTTGCGCTTAGGCACTGATTATATTGATCTCTATTATGCTCATTTTGATGACGACACGACACCTCTCGAAGAGACTGTAGGTGCGTTCAACAAGCTCGTTACAGATGGCAAAGTACGTGCGATTGGCATTTCGAACTATTCAGCAGAACGCATCAAGGAATGGTTCTCAATTGCCCGAGAAAATAATTTCACACTCCCTGTAGCTCTTGAACCTCACTACAATCTGGTGACACGCAAGAATTATGAGGAGAATCTGCTTCCTGTAGCCAAGGAGGAAAATCTCGCGGTGTTCCCGTACTTTGCTCTTGCTTCAGGATTCCTTACAGGTAAGTATCGTACTGAAGATGATCTCAAGGGCAAAAAGCGTTCTGGGATGGTTAAAGATTACTTCACTCCAGCAGGTTTAGAGGTTGTTGCCGAACTAGACAATATCGCTAAGGCTCGCGAGGTTTCTATTGCCACAGTGTCACTGGCGTGGCTCCGTCATCAACCGCAGATTGCCGCTCCAATCGCCTCTGCTCGTATTCCAGAGCAGTTGCCTGCTTTGCTAGAGTCGACGAAGCTCTCGCTGAGCGAAGAAGAGCTCTCAAAGCTGGATGAAGTGTCCTCAAAAGTTGCATAACAGCAAACTTCACACGTTTGTGTAGGGATTTTTTTCTAACCTTTCTCACAAGGGTTTGCAAAAGGTTGGTATCTCAACAATCCTCGGATTAAGAACTTGTGGTTTATTAAAAAATCCCTACACAAACGACAATAGAGCGCGATGTAAGCTACATCGCGCTCTATTGCATTCTCAAACAGTAAATTTTGCGGAGAGTTCCTGTCTCGGTCGCAAATCAACGTTAGTGATGTGCACATCGGGGGTCGCCTGTGCAATCCATATCACCGTATTAGCGACTGTTTGCGGATCAATATACGACTCAGGCGTGAAAGCTACACCCAGATGGTTATCGATAGCACGAAGCATCTTAGTGTTGATTTGTCCGGGATACACGGTGCTCACTCGGACTTGATGCTCCGATTCTTCTAAACGTAAGGTATCTGCATAACCTCGCAATGCATGCTTAGAAGCGGCGTAAATCGAATGGTTGGCAACTGCACGCTCACCAGCACCTGAATTGATAAATACAATGGTGCCTTTGACCCGACGAATCACTGGCAGCAGTCCTGCCGTTAACAGTGCTGGCGCAGTAACGTTAGTGCTTAAGACGTGCTGCCAATCGGTGGCAGTAGCTTGGTCGGCTCTACCAACTGTTGCCGTTGCAGCAGCATGCACCAGCAAATCAATACCGTCTTGCTCACGCAACGCCAACTCTGATGCCCAGGCGAGAAGAGCGTCCGTATGAAGCAAATCAAGCTTAAATGCCTCAATACCATCAATTGCATTGAGCTCCGCTGCATCTTCGTATGATCTCACCACGGCCAGAACTTTCCAGCCTTGTGCCACTAAGCTTCGCACCAGTTTTCCGCCGACTCCTCCACCTGCACCAGTTACAAGCGCTGTTTTCTGATGTACTGTCATGTCAGCCTTCTTCCCGCGCACCGCCAAGGTACGCTTCTTGTACTTGCGGATTGTTCAGCAGTGAGGATGCTTCTCCTTGCAGTCGGATACTGCCATTTTGCAGCACATAACCATAGTCAGCAATAGATAATGCCAACTCAGCCTGCTGCTCAACCATCAATACGGAAACACCCAATTCGTCACGGAGTTTCGCAATTTGTTCAAGTACATCCTCAACCAATCTTGGCGATAATCCCATTGTTGGCTCATCCATGCAGATCAGACGCGGATGACTCATCAAAGCTCTAGCGAAAGCTAACATCTGCTGTTCACCGCCAGACATCGTGCCAGCTTGCTGATTGCGGCGCTCCTTTAGCCTCGGAAAACGCTCATACATCTGCGCCACATCCGCAAGACGTTCATCTGACTTTTTACGCGTATACCCGCCTGCGAGTAGATTCTCCTGGACCGTCATTTGTGGGAATACTCGTCTTGCTTCTGGAACTGCTGCAATACCTGCAATCACACGGTGTCTGGTACTCACCGAAGTGATATCTGCACCGTCATAGTGAATGCTTCCATTCTTAGGGTGTTTGAGCCCCAAAATTGTTTTCATGGTGGTGGATTTTCCTGATGCATTGCCACCTAGTAATGACACAATCGCACCTTGCGGGATTTCTATGGAAATGTGCTGCAAGGCATGCACCTGTCCATAAAACACATCCACATCTTGCAGAGTCAATAAAGGGGATCCCTCGTGTGCAATAGGATTCGGCTGCCCAGACTCTTGTTGTTCATTAATTGCTCTGTCTCGAGTAGAGGATGCCAGCTGCTCGCTTACACCGTCTAGGTTCTGCTCAGTCGTTTGTGCAGCAGGCAGGGCATTTTGAATATTCAACACCCCGCGGCTGTCAATGGCCTTTTTCTTCGCCACACTCCGACGCTTACCTAAATATGCTTCAACGACCTGAGGATTCTTACGCACATCATCGGGATCGCCTTGTGCAATGATGCGTCCCCCATCCATAGCTAGTACTTTGTCAGATAGCGCGGTTACTAAATCGATTTTGTGTTCAACCAGCAAAATCGTGTGCCCTTGTGCTTTGAGGTGTTGCAACTGTTGCAAGACCTCTGCGGTTTCAGACTGGTTCATACCCGCGGTCGGCTCGTCAAGCAACAGCAATTTCGGTTCGCTTATATGAGCACGGGCAATTTCAGTACGTCGGCGATTTGCATAAGACAATGTGTAAGCCAGATCATTACGTCTTGATTCAAGACGTTCTTTAAAGCGATCAATTTCTCGGCCAATACGTTCATCAACTTCGCGGTTCTCTCTTCGGGCATGCGGCCCAGGAATCAACGCTACTCCAGTTTCAGCGAGCAACGAGAGCCATCGGACTATCGGGAATCGTTGCAACCCCTTGAAGGGACGCTGTGAGTGAAGTTTCTTATGATAACCAAGCCCAATATTCTCGTCGACACTCAAACCAGCAAACACTCTGCCGTTTTGAAAAGTTCTGGCCAATCCGCGATCTGCAACCTCGGCGGCACTTAACCCCGCAACCGGATTGTTATCAATATCGATAATGCCAGAATCGGGCGAAATGAACCCAGAAATCAAATTAATAGTGGTTGATTTGCCGGAACCATTAGGCCCGATAATCGAAATAATTTCACCTTCGTGCAAGTCGAAAGACACTTTATTCACAGCGTGAAGTCCTTGGAAGGATTTCTCCAAGTCGCGTACCCGCAATATCACAGGCGCTTCAAGCACTGCTTTGCGATGTTCGGCATTGCTTATCTGATGGTTCCCATCAACTGCTGCAGCACTGCTTGGCGTAACACTATTTGGCGCAGCCGAAGTATTCTGATCACTCATAGCGCTCAACCTTTCCTTGCAAAAAGACCCTGTGGTCTAAAGAGAATAACCAAGACCAAGAGCGCGCCATATACGATGATTCTTGCATCTGGAACAATACGCAGCAGTTCAGGTCCGCCGATAAGGATGATAGAACCGAGCACCGCTCCGAGCGGCGAATTCATACCGCCCAAAACAATGATGGTGAGAATCAGCACAGAAACGCTGGATGTGAAAATTGTAGGATCAATATAGGTATATTGATGCGCCAGCAGAGCCCCCGCGAGTCCAGTGAAAAATGCAGCTAGGGCGTATGCCAAGGATTTATATGTGCTAGTCCTCACTCCTAAAGCCTGCGAAGCTTCTTGGTCAGAACCCACAGCCTCGAAAACGCGACCTAAATGTGAAGAACGAAGTCTCATCACTACCACCAGTGCAAAGAGCAAGATCACGATATCCAAGAGATACTGCATCTGCTGGGTATACAGTACCTGTCCGAAAATCGTAGGGAATGGTATGCCTTGAATACCTAGCGATCCCTTGGTAAGCGGCTCCCACAACCTAATAATTGCCACCATAACCGCGCCAACACCAATAGTTGCGATAGCTACGTAGTGTCCAGACAATTTCCATACTGGGAAGGTCAAAATACTCGCGGCTATAGCAGCAACGATTCCGGCAGCAGGCAATGCCACTAAGAATGGCCAATGCAACTGTGTCGTCAAAATAGCTGAAGCGTAAGCACCAGCCGCTAATGGCCCAGCCATACCGAGAATGGTTTGTCCAGCAGAACCAGAAATCAATGTAAGCCCCACGGCTGCGATGGCATATATGGCGACCTGCGTGCCGACTCCCGCAAGATAATCCGAGAAGAAGAATGGTGTGGCTAGCAGCGCCACAGCAAGGCCTGCATTGGCCCACCACGGCAAGGTAATAGGTCGCCCGCCTCCAAGGAAAGTGCCGGTAAGCGGTTCAGATTTCACATCGGTCTTTGGTCCCAGCAAGCCCTGTGGCTTGACGATAAGAATTATTAATAGAGCACCGAAGGTGATGAGATCATGAGCACCGTCTCCCAGCCAGGAAATGCCAATCGATTCGACAACACCAAGGACTAGTCCTCCAACAACTGCGCCTGGGATTGATCCCAACCCGCCGATGGTTGCCGCGACAAAAGCGGTCATGCCTATGGTTCCACCGTTCATCGGATTGATGTTGGCATTGAACAAACCAACAAAGATTCCAGAGATACCTGCCAGAACCGAACCGATAACAAATGAGATATTGCGAATAGATTTTACTGGTATTCCCATTTGACGAGCTGCCTCAGGATCTTGCGAAGTAGCCCGAATAGCCTGCCCTGTTTTGCCATATTTCAGGAACGCCCACAAGCCGACCATCAGCACACCCGTGAGCATGACCATCACCACATCAGAAGTACCAAAGCGTACTCCAAAGAGTTGCAGGTTGTAGGTTGGTAATAATTTGGGGAAGGGTCTGGTCTGAGGGCCAAAAATAAGTTGCAGGCCATTGTCAAGAATCTGACCGATACCAATGGTCGCTAATAATGCGGCAATAGGTTTACGACCCTCTAATGGAGCTATTACTGCTGTATTCATCAGTAAACCAAGAAGTCCAGTCACCACGATTACCACAAGAATCGTTGGCAATATGCCCCAACCTAGAGAAGAACCCAGCCACCACGCAACCATGATGCCGACTGCGACAATAGACCCCTGCGCAAAATTAGCCACATTCGTCACACCGAAAATCAGGGACATACCGACGGCCACCAAAGCATATGCGCTGCCGTGTATCAGACCTGAGAATAATGTATCAATCATATGTAGAGCTTTCCTTGATTCTCTTCACGAAAGGGCAAGTACCACTGCGTAAATCTATCTAACAGGCAATTGCGTGCAATGCCTATACGCGAAGCAAGCGCCCGTATCGTTTGCGAAACTATCGCATCTCGATGGGGCGCTGTACATCGCTCGGACTGTTTACTTAGTCTTCGTATTGTTCAAATTTTCCGTCTTTGACTACCAAAAGAATTGGATCAATATTATCTGCGCGGCGATTGCTTTGATTGAACTTAAACGTTCCACCGTTACCTTGGTAGAGAGGGAAATCCGTTACTGTCTTCAAAGCCTTCTGAATCCCTGCACGAGTTGGTTCTATTTTGTTCGCCGCATACGCAAGATCAATAATTGCCTGGTATGCAGTAACTTCGAAATTACCCGGGTTATTGCCATATTTAGCATTGAAATCTTTAACGAACTGCTTAGCTTTAGAATCCTTAGTGCCGGTTGCAGAGAAACTACCGGTAATAATGGTGCCATTGGCATTGTCTCCTGCAAGATCAAGGAACTCTTTCGTCTCTTGACCACCGAAATACTGGCCCGTGAAGCCTAACTTATCGCGTAAGGTGTTGAGCACTAATGCTCCATCAGGCCCGTAACCGATATCTACCACAGCGTCTGGTTTAGCATCGCGAGCGGGTATCAGAATTGGAGATAAATCTGTTGAATCAGCGAGGTAAGAGGATTCGTAGACGATTTCAGTCCCGTTCTTCTGAGCCTCCTCTTTGAAATACTCATATGCTTGTTTACCCCAATCATTTTCGATGTACACCACCGAAATCTTCTTGGCTTTTTTCGCTACGATATCTGCGTTGGCCTTTTGATACTTATCTTGACCAATTTGCGGAGTCCACACATGGTCACCAGTATCGGTAAAGGTTGGAGCAGAATTATTGAATCCATAGTGAACTAGGCCAGCTTGTTGGAAGATTGGTGAAGCCGCAGCTGAAGCAGGCGAAGCGTAATCGCCGACCACAGCAATTATTGATTTGTCAGCTACAAGCTTTGGCGCAACAGCTGCATCCTGCTTTGCATCAGACTGGGTATCAAAATACTTGAGACCAAGCTTTTTACCTTGTACTCCACCGTCTGCATTAACTTTTTCGATGGCGAGGTTAAAACCTTGCTCAAACAATTTGCCATATTCTGCATACTGTCCTGTTTTGGGATATATAACTCCAATATTGACAGTGTCGCCGCTAACACTTGAGGATGATGACGAGGACGAGTCTCCACCTAATCCGCAGGCAGAGACACTGACTATCGTCCCAGCTGCAATTACCAGTGCAGCAGCTGTTTGTAACGGTTTTTTCCAATGTTGAAATCTAGGGTTATTCATAGTTCTCTCTCTTCTTATTGCTATTGCTTTCACCGCTGGAGTCGACGCATACTTCACGCGCCCCTGTGGAGTGCGGTGCAGCACTCTCAATTCCGGATATTTTCAATAAGCTATTACGCTGTTGCCGATACCAGCACACGCGAGTCACTGAGCACCTGTAGCGAAGCATCGCTTGCAGGCGTTGGCACAGTGCAACTTGGAGCAAGCAGGAACGGCGTTCCGACAAGTGCCTTAATCGTGTTATCCAGTTCTGTAGTTACACCCTCTGAGCCTGCATCAACCGCGAAATCTTGTGCGCTTGCGCCAACCACCGGAACACTTTCTTGAAGCTGATCCACAGCGAGGTTATCGTCAAGGAATGGATCCCACTGCAGCAATTCAATACTCTTGTTATCGAACCAAGATGCATGTGAGTGTGCCTGACATGTGTGGAACAGTACTACTGCATCAGGTGAAGCCTTGCGCAGAGCATCAATAACAATCTGGTCATACGGCTCAGAGAATTCACGATACTGATTTTGATCGAAATAATCTTCGCTTACTGTGCCAGTAATAGCAAAGAAAATTCCGTCCAGACCAGCGCCACCTTCTGATTCTGGCTTAACCAAAGCTTCAACATATGATGCCAAAGTGTCAGCGATATGTTGCAATGCTTGCTTTGCTGCTTGCGGCTGATTGAGTATTAACTCTTGCACAGTAGTAGCCGAATGAGCATAGGTATCCGCAGGATATAGCGGTAAATCGGCTATCTGTAATAACACTGATAGTGGTGAAAACACCGTCTGCAGCACTGCTCGATCTTCAAGTCCACGCCGAATTAAGGTCGCGGCTTCCAAAGCTTCCTTAAAAGAAGGGTTGGTCAGCGGATCAAGTTCTTGGATAGTTTTAATGTCGGATGGCACAGCAATCGGCGAGCTGACTTTGCGAGGCAGTACAAAACCTTGATAATCCTCGGGATCAAAGACTGCACCCCAAGCTTCCGCATAGTAGACAGCTCGAGGATTGATTTTCACCCATTCCCAATCCCAATGCTTAACGAAATCAATGTATGCCTGTGCAAACTCCTGCGCACCGTACTCGTGACCGACGAGATGCTGCCAACCACCGACTAGATATGGTGTCGTCACATTGCTGTCACGACGGGCTATGTCATGGAATATCTGACGGCGATCTGTAGTCATGATGTCCCTTTCTGTGAGGACGCACAAAGCGTCAGATTCGTAAGGATCCTTCGGATTTATCTATGTGATGTGCAGCAATCATTCCAGCACCTCAATGATTTGCCGGTAAGCATTAGGAAAGCGCATTACCACCCCTTGCGTCAACCTAGAAACGCCTATTACGCTAGAGACATTTGTTATAACTGTTCATCAGCCATTGCAATGATGCGAATCTTGTGCCAAGTATTAATAACGTCTATAACACTCCTCCTGTGGCGCAAGAGGAATTTGCTGAATAATGATGATGGAAAGATAGTGCAACATCATAGCGGCAGCAATTGCCACTGCGCTCATGGCCTCATGAGTGTGACGATTCAGAATTGTTAAATTACGAAGGAGTCTCAAGCAGGTGAGTGATCACAACAGCTTTGATACAGTACGCATTCATGGCGGATATCAACCTGAAGAGCACCAATACGCTTCAAATGTGCCCATCTACTTGAGCGCCGCGTTCAACATGGGTAGCGCACAGCGCGGAAGAGCAATAGCTGAAGGGCGCGAGTCTGGTTACACATATTCACGGGTGGCAAACCCCACAGTTGCTATTTTGGAACGTAGAATCGCACAATTGGAAGGCGCTGTTGCCGCAGTCGCCGTCGCCTCCGGTATGGCAGCTATCTCAAATGCAATTCTGACAGTTGCAGAAGGCGGCGGCAGAATTGTTGCCCATCACGATATTTATGGCGCAAGTTTGGACGAGTTCATTTCCCTTGCACCCAAACTTGGTATTGAATTCGACTTCGTTGATGATATCAACGACCCTCAAGAGCTACGCAATGCTATAGGTCCAGATACCAAAGCGGTATTTGTTGAGAGTGTGACCAACCCGTTGACGAAGGTCACCAACGTCGATCAGGTCGCTGCAATTGCACACGAAGCAGGTGTTCCGCTCATCGTGGATAATACCTTCCCAACTCCATACTTATTCCGCCCCATTGAACACGGTGCCGATATAGTGGTGTATTCCTCCACGAAAGCTATTAATGGACACGGTAATGTCATCAGCGGTCTGGTTGTCGACGCTGGTCGCTTTGACTGGTCAAGTAAGCGTTTCCCGCAATTTTCAGAACCGGAATTTACCTTATACACCGAGGAGTCTGGTCATGCCCGCAGTTTTGTTGAGGCATATGGTAACGAAGCTTTCCATCAACGTCTGCGATGTAAATTTCTACGACTGCTTGGAGCCGTTCTTGGCCCACAACAGGCTTATCTTGAACTACTCGGCTTAGAAACTATTAGTGAAAGACTCAGCAAAGAAGTTTCTTCTGCTCAACGCATTGCCGAATTCCTCGCATCTCATCAATATGTTGATAAGGTCAATTATTCGGGTCTACCCAATAGTCCTCAGGCCGAGCTGGTCAAGAACTTGTACCCCAGAGGAATAGGGTCAATATTGTCTTTTGAATTATCCGGCTCAGAAGATCGAGTAAACCGATTCATTGATGCAACACAAGTTTTCAGTTACATCCCTAATGTTGGCGATGTGCGCTCGTTGATTGTCAACCCTGCACGCACTACTCACCGAGAGATTCCCTTTGAATTCTGGGAGAAAAACGGATTAAGCGTCAATCTGATTCGCCTGTCTATTGGATTGGAAGATCCGGATGACTTGATTGCAGATCTTGAACAAGCCTTCAATAAGGCGTATCAAGACTAATCTACCCGTGAACCTGGCAAGGGGCACTCACATCAATAGATAAGCACAGGGTAAACAGCACAGAGGTAAATAGCACAGAGGTGAGAGATAGGCTACTCACAATAACCTACACGCGATAACACACTCTCGTAGAATATAACGAAGGAGAACACTATGGCGGCAACACTATATTTCATTGGCGGAGGCAACATGGTTACGGCCATTATTGAAGCCATCCGCAAGAACTCCGCAAATTATGCGGTTGACGCACTCCATGTACAAGAAATCTCTCAGCAACGAATCGAGGATTTGCAACAACGCTTTGCTGTGACAGCTGCTGATCCATCGAGCACACCAGATGCGGATATTGTCATTATTGGCATCCGGCCACAAGATGATCTCACTACCGTCCTTAACTCTGTAGCACAGCGTTTTGACCCCGCGCGCACTACGATAGTTTCCATTGTTGCGGGATACACCATTGCTCAACTCGAAGAACATCTTGGGCACGATTTCGGCATTGCACGTATTATTCCCAATACCCTGACCACCACAGATTATGGTTATAGTGGTGTCGCACTCAATGAACGTGCCACAACAGAAGATGTTGATGCTTTTCTTCGCAACTTTGGCAAACCTCTATATGTTGAAGAGCGTCTTATCGACGTTATTACCGGCTTCTATCCACCGAATCTCGTCTATCACTTTATTGACGCTTATGTGGATGCTGGTGTTCTAGCCGGTTTGCCGAGAGACATCGCAAAAGCAATCGCACTAGACACAGTTATCGGTGGCACTGAATTCCTTAAACAAAAGGACGTCCTTCCCCAGGTACTGCTTAATATCAATAATTCACCTGGAGGCGTGGGAATAACCCAAGCGTATACGCTTAACAAAGCAGGCTTTGCTGCAGCAGTACAAAGCGCCGTTCTCGCTGCCGTCAATCGCACTACTGCATTGGGACGTGAAGCCCACTAGTCATCGGAGGTGACCTATGAGCACTGTTAGCTCAGCGCCAACAGATATCGAAACGGAGACACTAGAAGCCGCTGTGAAGGCCAGGCATTGGCTTCATCGGCATCCAGAAATGGCACTCCGAGAATTTGATACCACACACTTCATTAAGGATCAGTTGGCCTCATACGCAATAGTGGTTAACGACGTCAAAGAGCACAGCAATGATGAAAGTTCTCATAACGCTACTCTGACAACTGGGCTAACAGCTGATATTCATGGCACGAAAGGCGATGGCCCAACCCTCGCTCTTCGAGCCGACATCGACGGTTTGCCTGTAGTTGAGGACTCGAACCATGCCTTCGCCTCACTCAACCCTGGAATGATGCATGCCTGCGGTCATGATCTGCATATGGCATCGTTGTTGGGCGCTGCCAGAGAATTGCAACTGCATCGTAATCATTTTCGTGGAACTGTCCGTTTACTGTTTCAACCTGCTGAAGAGGCTGAACTCGGTGCACAGAAAGTGTTATCTGCTGGCTGGCTCAATGGGGTCGATGTGATTGTTGGGTATCATAATCATCCTGGACTTCCTGTAGGAACCCTTGGAATTAGCGCAAAGCCAATTATGGGCGGTAATTATCGTTTTGATGTCAGCATTCATGGACGAGGAGCGCATGGCAGCCGTCCTGAGGACTCGGCCGATCCGATTGCTGCTTTCACAGCCATGTCATCTGAGATTCAAACAATTATCAGTCGAAATATGCCGCCACTGGATCCAGCGGTAGTCAGCATTACTCAGGTTCGCGCCGGACAAGCATGGAATATCATTCCATCAGATCTGGAGTTTCACGGCACTGCTCGTGCGTTCAATCGCCACACGGCCGAGTTAATTCAAGAAAGACTTACAAGAATCGTGCATGGTGTCAGCGAAGCACAAGGAGTCACTTCACACCTCGATTGGAGTGTACGCGCTGTGCCCATAGAAAACGATCCTAACATTGCAGCGACACTTGCGCGAAGCGCTGAGCAATATGCACTGCACGTGATTGAACCGGTACCTAGTCTCGGTTCTGATGATTTTGCGGATTTCCAGCACTCAGGCATTCCTGGCGTATTCAGTTTCATTGGGTCCAACGGCAGTGCCGAGGCAGCTGGCTGGCATACCCCAGACTTCGAAGCCAAAGATGCCGCGCTCCCCTACGCAATCGACTATTACACCCACGCTGTATATGACTTATTAGATTAGGCACATAGGCAGTAAACGGCTGCGCTTGACGTGCACTGACGCTTATAGACAGGCGCTGACCGTGCATTTCTCGACACCGAGATGCTGCCATCTGCCGTGAACTATGGTGATTGTGGTTGAAAGATTCGCTTAGCTAGTAGCAGTCCCCAAACCACAATCACCTCTGCTGTCACCTTCACCGTTACAGCTGTTTTCCCGTTCATCAGGCTTCAGTATTTACCAACACCAGTATTTATCAACACCAATGCTCACGCGACGACAGCGTTTACAGGAACTTCAGCGATGACTGCCCGATAGTTATAGACTTGCCCTGCAGCTCATCACTGGATCCTGTGAATTCCAAAGCAGTGATGTGATTGGCAGGTCCCGTTCGGAATACCAACTCTCTGTCACAAAGATGTATTACCGCGCTATCTTCCGCAGTGTGTTCCACCTCTTGATCAGTAATCAACGACCATACCTCAGCGGCTGCTAAGACATCTGGCACTTCAATAATCACTCGCCTCACACGAAGATTCCCACCAGGATGCTCAACGATAAGACCTTGCTTCACCAGTTGCTCTTCACGCTGTTGATCGGTACCTGGCCACTGCAAGAAGAAGGGATACGGGAGCCCGTTGATAGTATCGTTCACAAAGAAAATAGACCAACGAATTTCATGACCTTGCTCATCAATACGTTTACCGTCAACGACATCGCCGACTGGAATACCCGCTTTCTTGAGGCGCAGATGTGTGCCCTCAATATCATTCGTTCGAATGGCGATGGTGTTGATGCGTTCAATACCTTCTTGATAATCATGAGTTGCATCATAAACTGCAGAAGCATTTTTACGAGGAAATGACCAAGCAGTATGTTTATCAAATACAGAAATTAGCTCAATGTAGTTCAATCCGAAATAGCCGAGAGCATTTTCTGTTCCCCAAACTTGATGACTACCACCGCGCACGAAGTCGATTCCTAGTTCAGCAAAGTTACGGATCTGACGATCAACATCAAGCACGTTGATCATGGTATGGTCCCAAGCAAGATTCTCACTCATATGGTTTCCTTTCATCATTGCCTCGATATTGCACTTATTGTTTTATCAACTTTGACCAGCTATGTATGGCCGCCGCCAATTTCAGCAGAACGTTCACTCGCAGCGTTTACAGCTGAAATCACCGTACCTCGAAACGCTCCTTGTTCTAATACTGCACAGGCCTCAATCGTTGTTCCAGCAGGCGATGAGACCATATCTTTTAAGGATGCCGGGTGCATCTGAGTGTTCAACAACAACTTAGCTGTACCAAGGCAGCTCTGTGCAGCAAGGCGTAGCGACACATCTCTCGGGAGTCCCTGCTGTACACCACCATCTGCGAGAGCTTCTATAAACATCGCCGCATACGCAGGAGCTCCTCCGGATAATCCACATACTGCATCAAGTTGAGCTTCGGGAAGATGTTCAACAAGTCCCAAAGAGTCATACAAAGATTCAGCCCACCGATACTCTGTTGGGGTGAAATCGTTATCGGAGCTCAGCACAAAGGCTCCCTCTTGAACCAAAGCAGGTGTGTTTGGCAGCAAGCGGAGTAGTCGTATATTCCCTTGCGTCAACTGACGAATATGCTGAGAATCAACACCAGCAACAATAGACATAACCGCTTTGTCTTCTAGAGCCGTGCCACATTGCTCCAATGCTTCGTTAAGCTGTTGGGGTTTTACTGCTAGCAATATAATGTCACTGTGCTCACATACCTCGGCATCTGAAGACAGCACAGAGAGACCCTGAGCAACAGCACTTTCACGAGCTGCAGCAGCAATATCGTATATAGCTACGTTATGCACGCCGATTATTTGAGCATCCATAGCTCCAGAGACTATGGCCTTCCCCATGTTGCCAAAGCCGATGACGCCAAATCGTATTGAGAGTGAATCAGCCAATGTTGGTCTCCTACCGATGAAAAGCACTGACACATCGAAAATTCATTCGCCATTGCGATAATGAACGTTACCATCGAAATGCTGCTTACAGTTAAGCTTATTAATGTCGGCGAAGCGACACCACTGTGTCGTTCTAGGAATCCACTATTGAACGTTATCGTTTACATTGATAGTCCCGAATTCTTCTGATAATAGATAAGCGCACCATAAGAGCAGGTACGCGGAACAATCGTCTGCATACAGCTGCATTTATGGTGCGCTTAGTTGTATATATCTAGTTATCTATATTTAGGCAAGCAACTGCTGCACTGATTCACGGATTTTATCAGTGGTATCGTCAACCGCAGATCCAGCTGTTTTCACCGTTTTAGCAAGTGCCTTCTGTGCTTGCTGCTGTTTGCGATCCAACGTTCCACATAAATCAGATGAACACTGGCCAGAAGCACAGCGGTACTTGAAGAAGAAATACCCAGCAACAGCAGCAAGTACCGCGATAATCAGCAGCAGCTTGCCGTGTGAGCACTTTCGATCCGTTGGCTGATCATCCCAACCGTAGGAATCTCGGGAATCTTGGAAATCGGTACCCTCATCTGGACGTCCTTCGTTGGACTGTTCATCATTCTCGTTGTAATCATGTTCGTTTACCATAAGTTCATCCCCCTTTTGCACCATCGTAGCCCACTAGTGACCAACACACTCTCGGTGAAATCCTAGGGATGTGGCGTGTTGCAGACTTTTATTGAGCATGCTTTGCGTGACGTTCCTGTATATCGGCCAAATCAGAAGGGTTGTCCGCAAGCATCATAGCCACCGCAGATGTACGGTCATTGACACCCAGTTTTGAAAAGATCCGACTAAAATAAGTTTTCACTGTTGCCTCACTCAGATACAAATGCGAAGCTATCTGTCTGTTGGTGTTACCAGCGGCAGCCAACTCAAGCACAAGATGCTCCTGTTCAGAAAGTTGCGGTTTGCTTTGAGGATGAAGGTGATCTGCCATAGCCTGAGCAGCACGAGGAGCCATCACCGTCCGTCCTGCAACAGTATTGCGTATTGATTCCGCCAAATATTGTGGCTCAACATCCTTTAACAAGTAACCATGCGCGCCAGCTTCAATAGCGGTGAGGATATCACCGTCAGTGTCATAAGTTGTGAGGATTACAATCTTGAGATTTGGCTGTATACGCAAAGCCTTACGCGTCACTTCGGGCCCGTTCATATCAGGCATTCTCAAATCAAGCAACAGTAAATCTGGTGCGTTCTGTTTCACGCAGTCCAAGGCCTGCTGCCCTCCTGATGCCTCTGCCACAATATCCATATCAGCATGTCGCTCGAGCATACTGCGAATACCCTCACGAACCATAGGATGATCATCCACAATGACAATACGAATCATGCTGCAGCAACTCCATTCACCATTACCGACGATTCTGGCTGTAGAGGAAACACTGCCAGAAGATGAGTGCCTTCGCCTATTGAAGAACTGTAGCTAAATCTACCTGACAATCCTTCGACTCTTCTGCGCATATCAATGAAACCATATCCATGTCCGGTAGTGCTCGCTTGTTCTTCAGATATCGTTGAGGCATCGAAACCAATACCATCATCCTCAATACACAAACACAGCCGCTCTTGTCCACCTTGATCACCCGGCACTCGTTTGAGCTCAACATTGACATGATGGGCACGCGAATGTTTTTGAATGTTAGTCGCCGCTTCTTGCACAACGCGGAGCACCGCTACTTGTAACGCAAGCGGCAACACCGGCAGATGCTCATCCACATGCAGTGTATAGGCAATGCCGCCACTGAGTTGAGTATTAGCCAACGTTCGATTCAAAGCATCGCGCAAACCACTTTTTTGCAAGGCCACAGGTGTGCTATTGGCGATTAATGCACGAGTATCGTCAAGACTCTCTTTGGCGATGGTGCTAATCATGCGTAAATGTTTCGCTGCCAACTCATGATCCTGATCATCCTCCATCTCATCTAAGGCAGCACGAGACAATGCCAGCATCGAAGTCAACGATTGAGCGATTGTGTCATGCATTTCTCCAGCCATACGCTGTCGCTCTGCTGCGATACCTTCTTCATGACTCAAATGCCCGATAACCTCTTGCTGACTCTGGAGACGCTCAATGAGCTGTATGTTGTGTGTATTGACCTCGACGAGGTGATCATTTGCGATCCCAATCATCCCACTGAAAAACACAGAAGCTACGGATTCTACAACTGCGTCCGTGATATCGCCGCTATAGAGCACAGCTGACTGCATCCATGCCACACCGATGAAACCACAGTTCATTAAGGTGACCACTCCAAGTGACGGCCAATATGTGAAAGCGATGAACAGTTGCGGCACCACGATGAACTGCATGAACACTACCGACGGATTAATCGCCGCCGCTGCAACCAGACAGACGACCGACAGCGCAGCGAAACACCATCCTCGGTATCCACTTTTGCTCGCAGTTGCAGCATGCTCACTTGAATAAGGATCGACAAACAGGAGGAAGACTAGAGTAGGCAAACCGAGCAATATCACTAGAGCGAAACGCTGATACCAACCAAGTTTGGAAAGCAACACGATAGACGCGATGAGCAAAGGTGTAGCAATAGCAAAATACATATTCCACCTGCTATGCACATTACTGGTGGAAATACGCATTTGCTCAATGCTTGTCTCTCCCATAACCTATTTCCTCCTGTACTCACTCTTACTCAATACTCAGACTATTACTCTGAAGCTGCTGTGTTGGTAGTGTCGTCGAACACCACGATTTCTTCGCGAGGATACAGCATCGCAATGATGATGAACAGCACTCCTGCGCAGGCCATAACGGTGAATACGCGGCTAGCAGAGCTCGCGTAGGAAGCTCTAACGATATTCATGATCTCTGTTTGGATCTGCTCCGGCAAGCTTGAAAGCTGCGATGATGAGTGCGATCCGCTACCAGAACCGATTGAGTTGGCAATGTTCTGAGCGTCGTTCCAGCTGATGCCATAAGTGTGGAGTCCCGAATAGAGCTTGTCAGTGAATGCTGAGGAAGAGATGGCAGATAGTACAGCCATGCCCAGTGCACCGCCAAAATTTTTCAGCAATTGCGACAACGCGGTGACCTCACCATAGGATGCATCAATAGCCCTGTTAACCATATCCGTTGCTGCCGGACTGAACATATATCCAACACCTGCACCTGCCAAGCCAATCATCACATTGAGGTTGCCTGTTTGCACAGGCACACCTGACTTCGTTGCAGTAACAGCACTGGCAATTCCTGAGAAACCTATTATCGTGAGAATTCCACTGACGATAAAAACGCTGCGTATCCCATGTCTGCCAAAACGCTTAGCACCAAGCTGTGCTGCGATCATAAAGCCAATGAAGAAGTACAAAATCAGCAGGCTGGCATTACCCACACTGAGATTCAGGCTCAACTGCCCATAGACACTGAGGAAGAACATTATGGGGATGAACACCACAGAGGCAATCAGGGACGCGAGTGCGGAAAGCGAGAAACGAAAATTTCTGAAGACCTTGACATTCATGACCGGATTCGTACTTTGCATCTCCACCGCGACGAAGGCGATAATCAGACCGACAGAAATAATCAAACTGCCGATAATTCGCAAATCAGTCCAACCGACCGATGCTCCCTGTTGCAACGGCACAATCAAGGCAATCATCGCAAGAGCGGCAAGAACAGCACCAGGCCAATCCAAATGACCGCTGGTGCGACTGCTCACCAGTACCTCATCGCGGGGAGTCAGCCACGCGGTAAGTAACAACGCGGCCACTGCCAGTGGGATATTGATGAAGAATACGTAGCGCCATGAGAACGCAATCAGATAAGAACCAGCTATTGGACCCACCGCGGTCATTGCCCCCGTAATCGCAAAGAACTGCGCCATGGATTTCGCACGTTTGTCGACCGGAGAATATGTGAAGATGATCCCGACAGCGGATGGGAACATACAGGCTAGACCGATTCCCTGAATCACTCTTGACGCAATCATCCACGTCAAGGCGATACTGTTTTGCGGTCCCAGACCACAAAGCAGGCTGCCTGCACCGAATGCCACGATACCCAGCAGCATCATGCGCTTGTAACCAATGATATCCGACAGTCTGCCCGCCAGCGGGAAAAACGCAGCCGCTGCAAGCAAATAGGAATTTACTATCCACGCAACTCCGGCGGAATCGAGACCTAGACCTGATTGGATAGCACTGTATGAGAGAGAGACGATGGTCTGGTCGATGGAGCTCATGGAGACGGCGACAATAAGACCAAGCAGAATAAGCGTCATATTGCGCTTCTTCCCCTGAACCAGAACGCCTTCTGACCTGTTTGTATACCCAGCACCGCCAGGTTGGGTCATATTATTGATTGACACCTTGGAAACCTTCCTTACACAGATGAGGCTGTTACCTCATTCACCATGTAAGAAGGTATGGCAAATCAACCTTTCGACATGTCATCCACAAGGACAGGCTACTGTCCCCCATTCGGATGACAAGGTCAGCAAGATATAGCACCGATGACTGCGATAACTGCGCTTAAAGTGGGGATAATTGACAAAGAAATCGCTAACAATCCCAACAATTATTGCAGTTATCTCTTCTCAGATGACCTTTTTAGGGGCGGGGTTACGCGGTGAGGGTTTGGGTTTGACCGTCAACTACAGTAATAACCTGGTTATTACTTATCGGACGCAAATCGAATTGATCACCGTAAGTTTTCAAGATGGTATTAGCGGCTTTTCTGAAGGGAATATTCCCAACATGCGGCAGAACGGAGAAATCTGTGACTCCTAGTGCAGCGAAATCACCATTGAGACTGGGTGCGATATCGCTTGAATCCATCGGAGAAATATAGGTGATGTCATGAGAAAGAATCACTGATCCAGCAGATGCACCGATATACGGTTTACCCGCCTGAATCTGTTCACTAATCAGGCGGCCTGCTCCCGAACGACGCATCTCTTCGAGCAGATAAAAGGTGTTGCCACCCGATACGAAAATGAAATCAGCTTCATCGAGCTTGCCGCTGATCTCTTGTGTAGAAGCCTCAGCAATATCAAGATCAGAAACCTTGATACCCATATCATTCAAAGCATTACGATCTGAATTCACAAAAAAATTAATCTTGTCTTTATTGCTTGCGGTAGGGATCAGGCACGCGGTCTTGCCCTCGACGTCCTCACCGACAACATCAGGAAAAAACTGTGCGACGTCCTCGAACGAAGACGACAAAAATAATGTACTCATCTCAAGCACCCCCTGATCTTGCGTGTCTATCGATATTCTACTCAACTGTACAGTGGGGAAAGCGCCCTCTTACAAGGGCGCTTTCCTATTTCGCAAACTCTTCAGCCGATAAGCTAAGCCTTCGCCACCACCACGCTTAGCTCCTGCGCGACATCATCACTCTCGACTGCAACTTCAGTTGCCAGGGTCTCCCCCGCGATAAGTTCCTTGAACTGCTCGATCTTGCTCACATCAGCTGCGGGCACGTTAAGCTTCAAGGTAATGCGGTCAGCGATATCCAGCCCTGCATCCTTACGAGCGTCCTGCACCACGCGGATGGCGTCGCGAGCGTAACCTTCAGCCAACAGATCATCGTTCAACTCAGTGTCGAGAATCACGAAACCACCAGAAGCCAACGATGCCGAAACAGAATTGGCGGCCAACTCTGCATCGCGTTCCTTGACGCTGTTATTGAGCTCATACTCTGAAGACTCAAGGGCGATCTCACCCGACGGAGTCTCAACCAGCACCGTACCAGCATCATCAACATGCCATGTGCCAGTCTTGGAAGCCTTAATAGCGAACTGCACCTGCTTGCCAAGACGAGGCCCTGCAGCGCGAGCGTTGACCTTCAGCTCGTGCACGATATCCAAGCCCTGTTCGGAAGCATTCTCGATTGTGGAGAATGCCACATCCTTCACGTTAAGTTCGGACTCCAACAACGCCGTATACGGCTCGATCGCCTCAACGTCTTCGACGATCACCGTGAGCTTGCTGAGTGGCTGGCGCACACGAATTTGTTCGGCCTTGCGCAGCGACAGCGTTCCGGAAACAATCTCGCGCACCTGTTCCATCGCCGACACCAAAGCCGGATCGTCACGCAGTACCTGTCCCAACTCGGTGTCAGCACCAGTCTTGGTATCCGTAGTGTATGGCCAATCTGCAAGATGCACCGATTCGCCGCCGGTCAGACCGCGCCAGATCTCCTCGGCTTCCATAGGTGCAAGCGAGGCGACGGTACGCATGAAGACCTCCAACACCGTGTAGAGGGTGTTGAATGCTTGCTCGTCTTCCTTCCAGAAACGGTCACGGGTATTGCGGATGTACCAGTTGGTCAGCACATCGATGAAGTCGCTAGCAGCTTCGCACGCATCGGCAATCGCAAAGTTGTCAAGCGACTGCTGGGCCTTATCCACCAAGCGACGGGTTCTTGCCAGCAGATAACGGTCCATCTCAGGTAATGCGTCAATCTCTTCCGGCTTCAGGCAACGCGCCTCGTAACCCTTGCCATTGTTGGCGGCATTCGCATACAAAGTGAAGAAGTAGTATGAACTCCACACCGGCAGCATGACCTGACGAACCGTGTTACGGATGCCTTCCGCCGTGACGATCAGATTGCCGCCACGCAGAATCGGCGAACTCATCAGGAACCAGCGCATCGCGTCGGAGCCATATTTGTCGAATACGCCATTCACATCCGGATAATTACGCAGATGCTTACTCATCTTCTGTCCGTCGGACCCGAGCACGATGCCGTGGCAGATGACGTTCTTGAACGCAGGCTTATCAAACAACGCGGTCGCCATCACATGCAGCAGATAGAACCAACCACGCGTCTGACCGATGTATTCCACGATGTAATCGCAGGGGAAGTGCTGCTCGAAGTATTCCTTGTTTTCAAAGGGATAATGGAACTGCGCGAATGGCATAGAACCAGAATCGAACCAGCAGTCAAGCACATCGCTGATGCGGTGCATTTGCGACTTCCCGGTGGGATCATCGGGATTCGGGCGTGTGAGGTTGTCAATCCATGGACGGTGTAGATTCACCTCTCCCTTGTCGTCAACCGGATAGCTACCGAAGTCGGCCTTCAACTCATCCAATGAACCATACACATCCACACGTGGATACTTCGGGTCGTCGGACACCCAGACTGGAATCGGCGAACCCCAGAAACGGTTACGGCTGATCGACCAGTCGCGGGCATTCGCCAGCCACTTGCCGAACTGCCCGTCCTTCACATTCTCGGGAATCCAGTTGATCTCCTGATTGTGGGCTAGCAACCTGTCCTTGAACTTCGTCACACTGACGAACCAGCTCGAAACAGGCTTGTAGATCAGCGGTGAACCGCAGCGCCAGCAGTGCGGATAGCTGTGCACATAGCTCTTCTCTTGGAAGAGGATAGCTTTGCGGTCCGCAGGAATATCAGCCAGAGGGCCGTCGCCCGCACGCAGATTGCGGATGATTGGCATATTCGCATCAAAAGCCTGCATGCCTTCATAATCTGGGCATTGTGAGGTAAATACTGCACCGTCGTCGAGCACATCAACACTACGAATGCCCCTAGCATTCAGCGTGTTCATATCGTCCTCGCCGTAAGGAGCTTGATGAACCAGTCCAGTTCCCTCTACTGTATCAACGTAGTCCGCAGTGAAAATCTGGTAGGCATTCGCACCTGGCATGCCACCTTCGGCCAGCGACTTCTCGTCAGAGAAGTACGGGAATACCGGCCAATAGCGCCAGCCTTCCATATCCGCACCCTTCAGGGTGCGTACGACCGTATAGTCCTCCCCTAGTTCCTTCGCGAAATCCTCGACGCGCGGTGAGGCGATATAGAATTTCTTGCCTGCATTCGGCCCATTCACAGCCTCGACTTCGCTGTATTCGATGTCGGCACCGACAACGATGGCGAAGTTGGTTGGCACAGTCCAAGGCGTAGTGGTCCAGAAGACCGCATAGGCATCGTCCTCGTCCTTAAGGCGCACGGCCACGGAAACCGTGGTGTCCTGACGATCCTGATACACGTCGGCGTCCATGCGCAGCTCATGGTTGCTCAGAGGCGTCTGATCCTTCCAGCAGTAAGGCAGCACGCGGTATCCCTGATAGGCCAGACCCTTGTCGTAGAGCTGTTTGAACGCCCAGATGACAGACTCCATGTACGGCACATTCAGCGTTTTGTAACCATGCTCAAAATCAACCCACCGAGCCTGACGATGGACATAATCCTTCCACTCTTCGGTGTATTTCAACACCGAAGTGCGGCAGGCATCATTGAATTTCGCTATGCCCATCTCTTCGATTTCATCGACGCTTTCGATGCCGAGCTCCCGCTGAGCTTCAAGCTCTGCAGGCAAGCCGTGTGTATCCCAGCCGAAGACTCGGTTGACCTTGTGACCCTTCATCGTTTGATAGCGAGGAATCACATCCTTGGCGTAACCGGTCAGCAAATGACCATAGTGTGGAAGTCCGTTGGCGAATGGTGGGCCGTCAAAGAACACAAATTCGTTGTTGTAGTGTTCACCGGAATCATGCTCATCGATAGACTTCTGGAAGGTATCGTCTTTATCCCAGTATTTGAGAGTATCCACTTCCATTTGCGGAAAGTCTGGATTCGGCGTAACCGCTTGAGCTTTCGCATCCGTTGATGCCTTCGGATACACATTGCTCTGATTCACGCTCTGGGAAGCTGTGGTATCACTCACTGCAATCTCCTCGTTCGTCACTTCTGTAACTTCAGTCAGTTGACGAGGACGATGCTCCGCACCTTGTGGTGCAATTCACCGCGGTACCACCCCGCTTGCTACGTGAGATGCACATGACATGCTCTCGCAGCCGCTTGAGACAGGCTATGTCGGGCCCACCCGTCGGTTCTACTAAGATTCAGACAGCAAGTGCTGGCTGCCGATTCCGTTCTTCCAAAAGACTCCCCGCTGATAACGGATCATCGCCACAACGAAGCCAATCATAACACTGGACTCCGCGCAGAGGATAACTGCAATAATAATGGGGATTTTCCGAGGTTTTTTCCATATTTATCCCCACTTATATTGCAGTTATCTCATTCGACCACCTTTCACATCTGAGGCTACAAGTTAGCCAACGATTCTTAAGCTCTGTGTATAAGCAACAAACATGCCATTGAGATTCGACTGCACCTGGCGCACCAACAGGGTCTGTGTCTCGAAGGCGAGGGTGGTCAGAGCAAGACTCATTACGTTTGCGAGCGAGCGATGGTCGCCTTTGTGAACCCTACCCCAATTTTTATGCTCAACAAGCTTGGTGGGATGGACTTGATCCCCATCAGCAATGCGTGACAATGATCCGCTCTCTCAGCCTAAGACACCCTGAATGGGTATTTTGTTCGCTCTCTGCTTCTTGTATATATGCCTTTGAGCATGCCCATCGTTTGCACCGTGGATTAGTTCATGTAGCCACAACAGGGTCAGTCAACGGATGCCACGCCCCTCAACTACGCCGTCATCATATTCCCGCATCACAATTACATGTCAACATCCACCATGGGATCCGTCTGACCAGCCCATTACGTACGGTATTCGATTGCGGTCGAGAATATGACTTCGTCTCTGCGCTGCCCATTGTTGATTCGGCGTTGGCTCGAGGTGCCGTGCTACATAATGACCTTATCGAGTATTGCGAGACACCGAAGCGAGGGCGAGGCCGCGCACAAGCTTTGAAAGTTGCTCAAGCCGCAGATCCACACAGCGAGAACGGCGGAGAATCTATGTGCCGCGCCGTCATCATCGAGCAAGGCTTTGAAGCCCCTACACTGCAAGTCGAGATCATCGACCCGATTGAGTCCTGGAAACATTACCGAACGGACTTCCTCTGGGAATTACCTGATGGCAGACGCATTGTTGGGGAATACGATGGCAAACAGAAGTATCTGGACCGCGACATGACCGGGGATACTCACACTGGTGAGGTTATTTTGGAAGAGCGCAAACGTGAACAACGCATATTGCTCGCCGGAATCAGTAAAATCATCAGATTCGACTTCTCAGACATCATCAACCCGACCTACATGGCCAATAAACTGACCATATCCGGCATCCCGCGGCAGCATAGGAGATAACTGCAATAAAACTTGGGATACCAGCGCAAATATTGCCGCAAAAACCCTAGTTTTATTGCAGTTATCCCTTTTTGCTGCGTATTTACTCTTGAAAGACGTCGGGGTGAGCGGGATCTCCAGGAATTTCGGGCATGATTCCCTCTAGACCGAGGAATTCCTGCCAAAATCCGAGAGGTTGACCGTATGGACCCGCGTTGCGACCTTGGGCCTGGATATTAGCCTTGGCCTCAAGCACGTCTTCTTCAGTTAAACCGTCAAAATAGGTTTGCAAGCGCTCTAACCGTCGTTCATCGTAAAAAAGTTCATTAATGATTTCGGTCAGACGCTCCACACGCTCGATTGGTAAAGAGTCCCAATGACGGAGCTCGACGAAATTCTTCAAGCGAACATCATTAAAATGTGTAGACAGAATATGGTTCACTTCATAAGTATTGAGTGCACGGTCAGGGTATATCTCGCCGGCATTCTCGTGCCAAGCGATAACATGTGGATCGTCGACCGTATCTTTCAGTTCAGGTGTATGCGTCAAGTCGGCAAACATCAAAGGTGTGCTCAGCACATCAACCGCATAATCTTCCCAGCTGAAATGAGGGTTAAATAGGCCTGGCGTCAAGCCTGTCCGCTGGGGATCCATCCAATCCCACATTCGCTGTCTGAGCAGTGGGAATGGATTGACTTCTCCTTCACAATAGGGAGAATTCCAGAAGAACCACGCCAAAATCGGCCCAATCGCTGATCCTATGCGCATTTTGGCAATAGCATCGCGCTCATTCTTAAAATCGATACTGACCTGTGTTGCAGATGAGCATCGCATCATCATTGGCCCACATTCGCCAATCCTGCCGAGGTAGGCATTCATAGCGGAGTATCTGCTCTTAGGATTCAACGGCACATCAGCGAACGATGATACAGGTTGGTAGCCATACTCAACTAGACGGAACCCAAGCTCCTCAGTGATGGTGTCAACCTCACGTCTAAATGCTCTATAAGCCGCACTCACCTCACGAGGATCATGCAACACATCTAATGAACACTCAAACTGTCCGCCTGGTTCTAGAGAGATTGCCACACCTTTACGAGCCAAGCCAACAAGATGATCATTCTCCCAGTATTCCTTTTCAGGGTCATAATACGGAGCGAGGCGCTTGAGCAACGTTTCTATACCGTTCGGCTCGTAATAGGTCACAGCTGTATCCGAGCCATTATGTACTGGAAGATGCTCAATTTCAATACCAAAGCCAAATGGACCATCCGGCTTTGAACCGCTCTCAAAAAGCTTGACTAAGCTTTCTACATGCTTGGGATTGGTCGTTGCAAGCATATGAGCAAAATTGACACGTTTAGTGTTCATGCTCTGATGGTATTGCAAACTTTGACTTCAGCACGCGCATACTGCACAAATCTCCTATACGAATAATCGATGACAGATTCACTATCAGCTCAGCTGCAGCAACTATCACTTGCCGTATTTATCTCGTTTTTCTTTGCAGCGGCAATCATCAGTTTGATTCTGTTGAGCTGATTAGCCTGTGAAGCGCCCGGGTCATAATCAATCGAAACGATGTTTGCGCTCGGATATTCGCGTCGAATCTTTCCGAATATGCCACGCCCTGTTACATGGTTGGGTAGGCAAGCAAAAGGCTGGGCACAAATGATATTCGGCGTTCCAGACTGCACCAAATCAACAATTTCACCAGTGAGCAGCCATCCTTCCCCTGCTTGCACTCCAAGTGAGGTAACAGTGCTAGCTTTCTGCCGCAACTCTTGGATCGATACCGGCACATCAAACTTACCGTGTGTTGAACGTAAAGCCTTAAGCATCGGTTTACGGTATTGCTCAGCAATATTGAGAGCAAGCTTTTTCACCCAAGTCTTACCGCCGGTTCCAAGATGCTCTTCATTCCATTCAGCATTGGATATGCCGTTAATCATAAAATCGCAGATACCAGGAAGAACCGCCTCGCAATCTTGATCTTCAATCACATCGATTACGTGGTTGTTAGCATCGGGGTGGTACTTCACCAGTATCTCGCCAACCACACCGACACGAGGTTTGCGCTCAATGTTTTGTAACGGCAACTTGTCAAAAGCTGTGATCATATTGTGCATCAGCTTCGCATAACGCATTTTCCCAAAACCATACAAATTCTTGGCTGTTTCAGAATAGCCATGGTGTTCGAGGCTTTCACGAATAATCGTGTTCCACACGCTATACAGCTCGTTGGCTGCTCCCTGCTCCATTTCGTAAGGTCGCACACGAAGCAAGCATTCCATCAGCGCATCACCTAAATAGAAGGCCTTGACTGCTCTATGCAGCAAAGTCGGGGTCGCTTTGAGCCCAGGGTTTGCATTCAGACCGTTAACGCTCAGGGTAATAATCGGCACATATCCAAATCCTGCATCTTCCATCGCTTTGCGAAGCAGCCCGAAATAATTCGTAGCTCTACACATACCACCAGTTTGAGTCACGATTACAGCGCATTTATGAGGATCATATGTTCCAGTAAGGAAGGCATTAACTAACTGCCCCACGATAATAATTGCAGGGAAACAGGCATCATTATTGACGAATTTAGTGCCGGTATTGATATCATCCTGCGAGGCTGTTTGCAACAATCGGAAGTCATATCCACCACTACGAAACACAGATTCTAATAGCGAGAAATGTACAGGCGACATTTGAGGGGCGAGCACAGTGTATTTATGGCCCATCTCTTTACTGAATGGACGAACGTTAGCATAACGCGACAAAGCGGAAGGCTCTTGTGTCTCAACTCTGTGTTCAGGTGAGGTTGTGGTAGATGCAGTTTCGCTAATCTCAGATGCCCTGGAAGGCGAAACGCTGCGCGGAGCAACATGATGAGCTGATGAAAGTTCATCCTGCGATGATCTGTCGCGCTCCTCCATAGCTGCTTTCAGAGAACGCAAACGTATCTTTGCAGCACCAAGGTTGGATACCTCATCAATTTTTAGCTGAGTGTATACATCATTCTTGTCGGCGAGTATCTCTTGCACTTGATCGGTAGTGATTGCGTCAATACCACAGCCGAAACTCACCATTTGCACGAGTTGTAGATTCTTGTATCCTCCAACAAAACGTGCAGCTTCATATAGTCGAGAGTGGTATGCCCATTGATTCTCAACGCGCAGAGGAAGCCGCTGATGCCCTTCGTAAGCGGGTACAGTCTTGCGAAAACCATCTGCATTCTTATTTGATTCCAATGCACGCTGACCATCCTCATCCACAAAAGCGCTGAAATCAGGCATACTTTTGGGATTTAGCTCGCATATGGAATCTTCTGAAAGCACTACCATGCCTAGAGAACAGATGGTTTCTGGAATACCATGATTAATTTCTGGGTCCACATGATATGGACGGCCCGCTAATACAATTCCTCGTGTTTGATGCTCACGCATGTACGCTAATGCGCGTAAACCCTCTTGCCGAATATCGTTTTTGAAAACGGCATCTTCTCGGTATGCCGCTGCTACCGCAATACGAGCCTCTTCCTCACTCACATCAGTCCATGAGAAAATGTCCACAATTCGCTCGATGAGTTTGTTTCTGTCAGAAAGATTGATGTATGGCCTAAGAAAACGGACATCAGGCTCTTGCAATCCTGCCAAATTCGCTTCAATCACTACAGGATAGTGTGCCACTACCGGACAGTTGTAACGATTGTCTGTATCGGGAGCAAGTTCTTGTTCATAGGTCACGCATGGATAGAAAATCGTATGAATTCCTTTATCAAGCAAGGATTCAATATGACCATGCACCAGTTTGGCAGGGTAACAAATATTTTCTGAAGCAATTGAGTCCATGCCACGTTCAAATACTTCATGATTCGAACGTCCTGAAATCATTACGCGGAAGCCCAAAGAAGTGAGCAAAGTAAACCAGAAAGGGTAATCTTCATACATGTTTAACGCCCTAGGAATACCAATATCACCACGTGTGGCTTTCTTAGGAGTTAAACGACGGTATGCGAATGCTCGTTTATATTTGAAATCATAAAGATTCGGGCGATCTGAACGCTGTTTATTCTTATCTCCTCCGCGTTCACATCGATTGCCGGTTACGAAGTGTGAACCATCCTGGAATTGTGTGATGGTTAATTTGCAGTGGTTTTGGCATAGATTGCATACATCATGTGTGGTATCCATCGACAGACCATCGAGGTCAGCGCCCATCAAGATTGAGCTGCGTTGCAACTGATTATGAGCTGCCGCGGATTCTTCTTCAACACAGTGAATTCGGGCCGTTAATGCCGCCCCATAAGCACCCATCAATCCTGCGATATTAGGTCGTGTCACTTCTCGACCGGTAAGTAGTTCAAATGCTCTGAGCACGGCATCGTTCAAGAACGTCCCACCTTGTACCACCACAGTGGAACCTAAGGATTGAGAATCGCGAAGCTTAATAACCTTATATAAAGCATTGCGCACTACCGAATAGCACAATCCAGCGGCAATATCTTCAGGCGTAGCACCCTCTTTTTGTGCTTGCTTGACTGAAGAATTCATAAAGACTGTGCATCGTGAACCTAGATCAACAGGTGCTTTGGATGCGAGCGCTTGCTGAGTAAATTCTTGAATGCTGATACCCAGTGACTGTGCGAAGGTCTGCAGGAAGGATCCACAACCTGAGGAGCAAGCTTCATTCACACATATCGAATCAATCACGCCGGAAGTCACCGACATGAACTTCATATCTTGGCCACCGATGTCAATCACAGAAGTCACACCCGGGCTAATCTCTTCGGCAGCCCTGTAATGTGCCATGGTTTCTACAACGCCCTCGTCGACATGCAATCCAGCAGTGATAAGGCCTTCGCCATATCCTGTAGCACAGGAGCGAGCAATATAGCAGTCCTTAGGAAGCACCTCTTGAATACTGCGAACGATATCTGCTGCGGCAAGCAAAGGGTTTTCTTGATGAGTGGCATATGTGGACCACACAATACAGTTGTCATCGTCTACCACAGTTGCCTTGATAGTAGTGCTTCCAGCATCTATGCCTAGGAACAGCGGCCCGTGCGCCTGCTCAAGTTTTCCAAAGGGGATAGTTGACTGCGCATGACGTTGATTGAAAGCCTCACGCTCAGCATCATCCAAGAAGAAGGGACGCAATGTTCTAGCCTGAGATGGTAATGACTCAAGCATATGCAGTGCAGCGATTATGCCGCGTAAGGAATGTAATTCTTCAAAAGTAAAATGCGTATCTTTGCCGGTATCATCATGTGCTGTCACCGTCTGTTCAGCATTCGGCTGCATCTCATCTTGAGCCATTAATGCAGCTCCATATGCCACAAACAAATGTGCATCTTCAGGAACGATGTAGTGCTCAGCTTTACCTTCGAGAAAGGTCGCAAAGGCGTTACGTAATTCCGGCATGAAGAACAGCGGTCCACCAAGAAATACCACATTGCCGCGAATTGGTCTGCCACAAGCAAGGCCAGAGATTGTTTGAGTAGCAACAGCTGAAAAAATTGATGCTGCAAGATCTGTTTTATCAGCACCATCATTAATTAAGGGTTGTAAATCAGATTTGGCAAACACGCCACATCGCGAAGCAATAGGATAGATGGTCTTGTGACGAGAAGCTAACTGGTTAAGCCCCTGGGCATCTACGTTGAGTAGCGTTGCCATCTGATCAATGAAAGCACCAGTGCCGCCAGCACAGGATCCATTCATACGCTGTTCTGGTGTCGGCTTGAGATACGTGATTTTCGCATCTTCGCCACCGAGTTCGATAATCACGTCAGCCTCAGGGTTTGTGGTGTTAATGGCTTCTGTTTCAGCGATGACTTCCTGAACGAATTCGACGCCTAACTGCTTGGCCAGTCCTAGACCACCCGAGCCAGTTATTGTCACTTGAATCGGTTGCGAATCCTGACCACTACGCGACAGACTCTCGAGAATGTCACCCAGTAATTGTGCAACGCAGCGTCGTACATTGGCATGGTGACGCCGATAGTCGCTAAACAAGGCATCTGAAAGACGGTTAGAATCGCCAAGAACCACAGCTTTAACCGTTGTCGAACCGACATCGAGACCAACACGTAAAGGACGAAGACGCCTATCGGTATCGGCTGTTTTGGTATATTTCACGCCTGTCATCCGACCCGCCCCTTCTCGACACCTGTCACCTTGGAAGTTTGGACTATGCACGTTTTTGCATCCAACGAGCTGTTCCATACAGTGGTGACTGTGGCAAACACTGTTGCGCAAAGTGAATCAAGCATCGAAGCATGCCGAGCGCTCACATAGTCCAAACGTCGAAACGTCCAAAGTGTCGGAGTACTTCACCGCCTTCTGCGAAAGTGGTATTCCGCCGTATCTCCTATGCACAGTATTTGTGTACTTCTACCGTAGTGAATGCTAACCCCAAATTGATGATTTCGCATATGGATTTTTGGGCTTGTTGCAGATACCCGCATAAGAAAACCTTGTAGGAGTAAGTTCAATCCCGATAAACATCTGTAAATATTTCTTTACAAATGATTATGTCCCCGTGGTGTCGGAAAGTGGAGCTTATGAGCGAAACGCTTTTCTCTTCATCCTCGCAACGTGGATTTACCAGCACACCCCACGCGAACGAGCAATACAACGACCAAGCTCCATCAGCACCTACAGAGATACCAAGGCTGGCACGCGATACCACGGCAGAACAACCTTGGCCTGTGAGCGTACTCAGCCAGAAGTTCCACGATGCCGTCTCAAAATGGCCAGGAGCATGGATTGAGGGGCAAATCGTCGAGATTAATACCAGACGCAGCGGCTCGGCTTACCTCACCGTTAGGGACAACTTCGAAGACATCTCTATCTCAGTGATGGGCTTCCGTCAATTTGCCGTTATGGCTCGCGAATTTCACCAAGGAGACCGCGTAGTTATTCACGGACATCCGGATCTGTGGGTAAAGCAGACACGACTGAGTTTCATGGCTGACGATATTCGTCGCGTTGGTACAGGTGATCTTAAACAACAAATTGAGGAGCTCCGCAAAAAGCTCAAAGGCGAAGGACTATTCGACATTGAGCGTAAATTAGCGTTGCCAGAATTCCCAGCACGTATCGGTTTAGTATGCGCACCCCAAGCACGTGCTGAGGGAGATGTCATCACTAACGCACGTTTACGATGGCCAACCATTGAATTCACTGTGGTACATGCCCATGTTCAAGGCCCCCAGTGCCCGCCTGATGTTATTGCAGCAATTCAACGTCTCGACGCAGACTCTTCAGTCGATGTCATCATTGTTGCCCGCGGCGGAGGAAGTTTTGAAGATTTACTCGGTTTCTCAGATGAGGGTGTGGTTAGGGCAGCGGCATCCTGCCAAACTCCTCTGATTTCTGCAGTCGGCCATGAAGACGATTGGACGCTCATTGATTTAGCAGCCGATCTCAGGGCATCAACTCCAACCGATGCAGCAAAACGAGCAGTGCCAGATGTAAATGAGCAGCTGCAGATAGTTGCTGAGGGACGTCGCCGAATCCGAGACCGCGTTACTTACATAGTCAGTAACGAATCGAGATTAATCGAAGGATATGCCAATCGACCAAGCTTGACCCAGCCGCTTCTCATGCTTGAGCGCCCACAGCGCTTCGTAGATGAATCTGGTCAACGACTAGACATAGCGCTTAGAAGAATAGTCGACGATGCAGGGTTGACTATCGAAAAGTTGCATGCATCACTGACAGCACTGAGCCCACAGTCCACCTTGAACAGAGGATATGCTGTTGTTCAATCTGTGACCGGACACGTTGTAGATAATGCGCAGACCGTTCATAGCGGTGATGAACTGACGATCACACTCAGACACGGGACAGTCCTCGCAACTGCTTCGACAACTGCACCTTCAACACCAAACACCTGAGTACCCATACGCAGGTGAAAGCTTAAACCCCACACAACACGCAATACCTATTCCAGAGGAATACACGAAGGAGCGCAACATGGCCAATACATCAGAGAATAAGCAAGTCAGCAACGGTGAGACCACCACAACAACGCAACCCACAGTCGCCAGCAGTCTGAGCGACAAAGAACGCGAAGCTATCTCAAAAATGCCATATGAGCAGGCACGCGACCAACTCATCCAAGCAGTCCAATCACTAGAAGCTGGTGGTCTTGATCTCGACGCGTCAATGAGGCAATGGGAAATAGGCGAAGCTCTCGCCAAACGCGCTCAGGAACTACTCGATCAAGTTCGGGCCAAACTCGACGATGCACAGGCCGCACAATCTAGCGCTGGAGAAAATGCGGGTACTCAGTCCAATTTAGAATAAATTGGACTGAGTACCCTTCGCGCCCCTAGTGGGCGCTCACCTCACCTTTGTACAGCGCACCGCGCTGTACAACCTCACGGCTCAGCCCAGCCAAATTTAGAATAAATTGGACTGAGTACCCTCCGCAGCCGCAAGAGCTTTCGTTTCACTGGCTGACAATATTGTCATCATGTCTAATTATGTTAATGTTCATTAATGTTGACACCATTTGACAAACAGCACTCCTCAATTCATCCTGCTGACATCCATCAACAGTAAAAGATGAAGACCTTTCACCGTCAAGAACAGGATTTCGCTATGCCGATGTCTATGCCTTGGAAACACCTACTGTCTGCAACATCGTGCTGTCTCGGTATAGTCATGACACTCGCTGCCTGCAGCGTCGCTTCGGGAACATATGACAATCCGCTGTCCTCGACTTCGCGGACGTACTCCCCATATCTCGAACGCAACGTGGCGCCGATACCGCAGGCGACCTTCGGCACCTACTACCAGGTGTTCACCAACCCGGTGCTCGCACAATGCGTAGCGGAGATCCTTGACGCCAAGCCCACCGACCAGCTCTGGCTTTCGACAGCTTACGAAACATTGTCACTAACCGAGATCGGCGCCTCAAATGGGTATGATCGCACCAACGAAGAGCACCCACACTGCGCAGGCGCCCTACGCGACAGCATCAGCCCCGAAGGCCTCGACATTACTGGTCTGGAAGTGTTCGCCAACCTGGAGGTCATCGACTTCACCGGCATGCACCACATACCCGATCTCACACCGCTAGGCGGACTGTCCAACCTCATGCATGTTTATCTCTTCGGCACACAAATCACCAGCCTGGAGCCCCTCAAACGCACGCAATGGGAACAAAAGCTCGTCGTGAGTGTCGAAGACGAACGCGTCAGCCGACTCTCCATTCCCGAACTCGCACAATGGGGCATCTTAGTCGAAGGAAACATCTCTGACCAGCCAAAGTTCTGAACGCATGGTTACCATTATCCCCTTATTGGCTTGATATAAGCCTTTTGAGGTAATGAAGCCCCGTGATTGTGCCCCGGATGCGATTCGAACGCACGACACCTTCTTTAGGAGAGAAGTGCTCTATCCCCTGAGCTACCGGGGCAACGATGTTCTATCGTACACGTACTCAGAGAAAATCTTTCGTGCAACTGTAAAAAACCCACATCCCTCTGAATATGGGTCTTATGCACAGATAAAACTCCACATTGTTGCTGCGACAGTAATAAATCCGCTTATCGGAGAACTCCCCTGCGGCATTGAAAGCTTAAGAATCCATAAGGTATAACGCTAATAAACCAAGTAGCACGGTCTTTGAAAACGATAGGTGATAAATGTCAACCATTATCCTTGAGATTGCGTCGAAAGGAAAGCAGCTATGAATACTCAACGAGGATCCCACTCGTCGTTGCTAAGAATGATTGTCAGCATCATCGCAAGGATTATCATGTTGCTGGCGGTATTAGGCACGCTCACACGGCTCGTTCCTTCGCAATTCTCCGATATCCCCTACCTTCCAGCGATAATCTCCCTAATGCCTTGGTTTGCACTTGCATCTGCCATCGCACTGGCGCTAGGGCTACTCTCACGACGTTGGACAACTGCTTTGATAGCTCTAGTGTGCTTATGCGCACAGGTATGGTGGCAGTATCCATTTTTCACTTCTCACCAAAGCTTACCGTCGAGTGCCAGTGCTGTAACTTCCACAGCGCCAAACACCGCTGATGCGTATGCCCGCGTGATGACATTCAACGTCTACAAAGGACGAGCCGATGCACAAAGCATTGTGAATACGGTAAAAAACGAACGCGTCGAAGTTCTCGCTTTACAAGAAACCACTGATGACTTCATTACTAAACTGGACCAGGCCGGTCTCAGTGATTATCTTCCTTATTCAAAGGTCTCATCATCTGATAATCACTTTGGCAACGGCATTTGGTCAGCAACACAACTCACCAGCGCAGTGAAAGACCAAGTTAATTCCAGCGCATCATATATGCCAGCTGGAACAGTGATGCTTTCTGGAGGGAAGGCATCAATTCGTTTTATTTCCGTTCATACCACATCCCCCACATCTGGCAACTGGAAACAGTGGAAGCGCAGTTTGTCCGAGTTGCAGCAATTCACTGAGCACGCAGATGTGAATACTAAATTTGTGTTAATGGGAGACTTCAACGCCACCTATGATCATGCACCTTTCCGAGATTTTCTTGGCAGCAGATTTAGTGATGCAGCTCGTACATCCGGTGCTGGATTTACCCTCACGTGGCCTTCCAATCGAGAATATATCCCACGCTTAGTAGCCATTGATCACATCGTAACCGACCAAGGCGTGTCTGTAGGAAACGTGAAGGTGCTGCCTATAACCGGATCTGATCACGCTGCTTTACTCTCAACGCTCTACGTTCAATAGTTACAACAGAGGTTAGCTCAGTAATTCGCAACAAACACGACAACGCTAAGACTTGATATACTATAATGATAATTGTTATTAATATCTGTCTTGTAGTGCTCTTGTTCGCAAACAAGTTCACTGCGTTAAATGTGCGTCGAGAGGTTGGCAATGTCTGCGTCAAGAAGAGTGACACGGCCAAGGACACTTATCAGTGAGCAACTCAATCATTCAGGTGTCTTTTCAACTGCTCAAATGATTTATAACAGATTGCTCCAAAAGGGCAAGAAAGTTGGCATAGCAACCGTATATCGCAATTTGCAAAGCATGGCAGACCATCAAGAAGTTGATACCTTGCATGTTCAGGGAGAAACTTTTTATCGACTTTGTAAGGATCAACATCATCATCACCATCTTGTCTGCCGTAAGTGTGGCAGAGCGGTAGAACTGGAAATCCCGGGTTTCGAGGAATGGACTGAACAACGAGGGAGAACTCTTGGATTCAGCGACATCAGCCATTCACTCGAAATATTTGGGATTTGCGCCCAGTGTCGGCACCACCCTTCTTCTCACACCTCTGTGATAGCGGATTGATACTCACTCTCAGCAGCTTTTATCTACGAAAGGTCTGCTTTATTGTTTGAGCCATGTATGACAGCCCAAAGCTGTCCAATCCACCGCACAAGGAGATTACTAATCATGGCTGATATCAAAAAGTACGACGAGCATGCATTTGAAATTGATACAGTTTCTGCGGGAAAACTTGCCGTAGATATCGAGACCCTGAAGCACTTTGATGTTTCCAAGCACGAGCACGGCGTTGCCGCATGTGGGTGCTGCGGATGTTGTTTCACTGGCGACTGCTGCGGTGACTCAGATTGTGTCAACGGCAAGGAGTGTGGAGCAAAAGATTGCCATGAAGCATGCCGAGAAAACAACGAGCATCACGATTGCGCTTTCTGCCATCTGGCATTTGATACAGACGAAGAGTCTCATGAAGAAATCCTCAACGATCTGAAGGATTTGTCGCAAGCCCTTGCCGCCTAAGAAGGAAAACGATTATCTCAGTTAATAGCTGCGCTCACAACGCAAGATGGTTGAGGATTAGTAGCGACCACCGACTACGTTGCCAGTGCAGCTATTGCTATCACACAGCATTATTGACTCAATATTGCTGACACAGCAATATTATTAGCAACATAGCAAATTGAGAAACTTCTCCCAGTAGCACCCTCGCATAACGGCACACATCCCAGATCTCAGCATGAACAACTTGAGAATTGAGTTCTCAGCCTCCAAACAGCAATGCTGAAAAGTTGTATTGTGCCTGCATTACCTCTAATCAGCCGATGCACTCAGTAGAGCAATTGCAGATGTCGACCTGCTTTCTATGACTCCGGAGCCTGAATAATCGGCGCATTCCGCAGCACTTCTTCAATTATCGATTTTGTAACCGTAAGTTGTTGTATCTGTTGTTCAATATCTTCAGCTTTGGCTTTGAGCTCTGCCCGTTCTCTCAAACACACACCGCGCTCATAATTCAGACATGACGACAAGCGCTGAACTTGTTCAATGCTCAGTCCAGCGGACAACATATCACGCACGCGTAGAGCAATCTTCGAATCTTCCTTGCAATATTCGCGATAACCGGATTGATCTCGATTGTCAGGCAGCACATGATGGATACTCCAATACCTCACCTGCCTTGGACTCACACCGATTGACTGTGCAAATTCACCTATATGCATGACCCATCCCTTTCAAATCACCGTCGATTTGACCTTAACACTAATGTCAAGGTTTAGGGTGAGTCACGTCCAAACGCAAAAGCGCTGAAACCACAGACTGCCTATATTCATTTCAACTTATTACCAAGGACTCAGTATGAAGAAACTGCTTACGCTTTCTTTCCTGGTCATGTTCCTCATCGGAACTGACACATTTCTGGTCTCACCGTTATTACCCGCTCTATCCGCGCAGATGTCATTTCCCATCGCCCAAGGAGGATGGCTTGTTTCAGCTTATGCGATAGGGTACTGCGTCGCAGCAATTATCATTGGGCCACTTTCAGATGAGTTGAACCGCCGAAATGTATTGATAACAGGGGTCTTCCTCTTCTCGATTGCCACAATGGCTTGTGCTGCAGCCACGAGTTTTTCGATGCTACTGATATTACGATTCATTACTGGTATATGTGCAGCCATAGGCTCTCCACAAATATGGGCAATCATCCCCCAATTAGTACACAAAGACAAGATTGCTGCAGTCATGTCAGCTCCGACGGCGGGACTCACCATAGCCACAATGCTCGGAGTACCCATTGGTAGCTTTCTTTCAGCCAGAGATATTCACAGCCCGTTCCTCGCCGTAGGAGGCGCGTCATTCATAGTAACGTTGGCGCTGGCATTGTTATTTCCCCATCTGCCCAACACCCGTTCAATCGCAGGCCACGGCACAACAACACTTCAGCGAAGCTATCCAGAAAATAACCATCTGGGAATGAGACATTTCAACGTGAGTCATCTGCGCAAGCACTCATTGCCAAGCATTATCTCGTCACTAGTCGGCTCATATCACAGACTCTTCATGAATCCGCAGGCTCGACCCTATTTTTTGGCCTATTTCATCTTCCAAATTGGCAACTTTGCAGTGATGACTTTCATCGCTACATGGTTTGCACAAGCTTTCGATCTCAACCAGACACAAATCGGTCTAGCAGTACTGATTATCGGCGTAGGAAACTGCATAGGGGCCTTCGCTGGTCCTCTGCTGACCTCACGCTTAGCTCACGGTAAATTGCTACTGTCTGGATTCTGCATATATCTCGCGGTGTACGCCTGCCTAGCTAGCGCTCCTAGTATCGTCGTCGCCTGCATATTGCTCAGCATCAGCTACATGGTTAGTGGAGCAATTTTTCCGCTATTTATCGAACGCTTACAATCCCTAACTACCAATCAACGTGGCACTGTATCGACTCTCAGCAATATCACCATGTACGCAGGAAGTACTGTTGCAGGCTTCGTGGGCGGGCCTGCAATGGCTCATCTCCCTGGATTCTGGGGCATATCGATTCTTGCGTTTCTGTGCATGCTGATGTCACTGCTGTTGTGGTATCGATCCAAAGCCCTGACATGATAGCAATAATGATCCAATACAGGCCTGTGTTGCATGACTATTCGCAAGCTTCAACGATTGTCATTACAGAAGCTTGTCTCAGGCAGTGTTGCTCAAGCCCAGTAATTTCGAGAACAAAGTATGACCTCACTGAACATCAGGTATCGAATGGTGACGACGAGGGATCAGCCGAGCAGAGTTGAGAATGAATGCTGACTCGCTACCAACATGCACTATTGCAGAAAACAGCGGAGTAAGAATGCCAAATGCCGCAAGCAACATGCCAATAGCATCTACCACAATGGTGCCTACAAAATTACACATGATAATGCGCCGAGCGCGGCGTGCAGTGTGTAATAACGAAGCCACATCATTGAGATCGGAACTGATAAGCACCACATCAGCACTTTCTCGCGCAATATCAGTGCCGCTCCCCATAGCGATGCCAACATCTGCGAGCGCTAATACTGGAGCATCATTAACGCCATCACCAACCATAGCTATGCGATGCCCAGCCTCTCGCTGGCGCTTCAAAGCTGTAGCTTTATCTTCCGGTAATAGTTCTGCATGCACATGGTCGATTCCCAACTGCTTGGCAATCTCTTCAGCAACCTGAGTACGGTCTCCTGTGAGCATCACCACTCGTATGCCCTGACGATGCAGTTCGGCAATGCACGAGGCGGCACTTGTCCTAGGAGCATCGGCGAGCATGATGCTCCCCAAATAATGCTCATCACAAGCAATGTGCACAGCGCTCTGTACTACTGTGCGATCGGCTGAATTTGCAGTCGAAGGCGCTGAAGTTGATGACTGCAGGGAAGTACTCGTGAGCGTGGCAATGCTTTCGCGAACTCTCTGAGGCATAAATGCCTCTGTCCCCACAGTAACTATCTGACCATTGATAGAGCACCGTACACCACGGCCAGCCGTACTTTCAAAATGTTCCGCATGTATTGGCTTGATTCCATGGGCATTGGCATACTCAACAATAGCTTTCCCCAACGGATGCTCTGAATAGGACTCTGCAGATGAGGCAATGCCCAGTAAGACTGACTCGTCTATATCGGGCTCCGCGAGTACTTGCGTGACCTCAGGAGTCCCTTTTGTCAAAGTACCGGTTTTATCAAAAATAACCGTGTCGATTCCTGACAATGACTCCATATGCAGCCCATCTTTAACAAATGCCCCTGTTCGAGCTACACGAGCCATTGATGCCAACATTGCCAATGGAGTACCTGCAACCACACCGCATGAACCCGCAACTATCACCACAGAAATTGCACTGCGGATATCTTGGGTAACGATCCATGTCAATACAGCACCTGCTACAGCAATCAATACCAGTGCGGTGGCGAGCGTATCAGCCAGTCGTTGCACGGGAGCTGATGAAGATTGTGCATCCTTTAATGCAGTAATAATTCGACCAAATGAGGAATCTTCACCAACCTTGGATACACTGATTTCCAGAGCTCCATCTTGATTGACCGAGCCCGAATACACTGCGCTTCCGACGCTCAGAGCAACAGGCATTGATTCGCCAGTAATTCTTGATTCATCAACACTCGAAGATCCAGCAACCACTTCTCCATCAACAGGGATTCGCCCACCAGGAGAGACTATAACAACTTGACCAATCTGAACCTCTGATAGAGGAATGTCTTTTTGCTCAAACTCGCTCACACGCACACGGACCTGATGAGGAAGAAAAGACATCAAATCTGATAAGGCATCTTCGCCTTGATCCATACATAAGTCTTCAAGAATTTCTGCAAGAAGCACAAATACCACAATTACCAAAGATGTTAGCCACTGCCCTATCGCTGCAGCTGCCACGATTGCAATAAGCATTGACAAATCCATGCTCATTTTTTTGGCACGGATATCTTCCCAAGATTCCTTAACGATCGGCCAACAACCAACGATCAGGCCTACTATCGTTAATCCGATAATCAGCGGCACCATCACGGTGGAAACATCTTGAAACAGATCCAACAGTCCAACTGCCGCAGTCAGCGCCAAACAGACTAATACTCTAATGAGATCTTCGTGCTCGATTCGACGCAACAACGACAATATCGAAGATCTCGAGCCGTTACGCTCAACCTGAGCTGTGCTTTCGTCGATATGCCTTATCTGATTCTCAGCCGCTTCATTCATGGCTAAGCTCCTCATTCACGGGTACCGTTGCCGAGGCTGGCTGATTTGCATCACCTGAGCTTACTGAGACATATTGAGTATTGCCTACGCCTTGCAGATGAGAGGACTCGATTGAGTGATGCGCCGGCACAACATCCACAATATGTTCTGATTGATAGATGGCCTGATCTACCAAGGCGCTTACATGCTCATCACTCAATCTGTAATACACATAAGTACCTTCTTGACGAGCGAGCACTAACTTTCCTAAACGCATTTTTGCAAGATGTTGTGAGATGACAGCCTGTCTTTTCCCTAGTCGATGAGCAATCTCACCGACTGGAAATTCGCCATTCTTGAGCAGCAAAATAATTCTCAGTCTTGTCGGATCAGACAGCAGAGAAAAGACACTGGCAGCAAGCTCGATATAGGCGTTATTCTCGCCATACTCGTATATATTCATATCTTCGAACATATGAATATAGTAGGTTGACATACGAGGGTTGTACAGTGACGCGCCGAGCATTGAGGCTTCTTTGCATAGGACACACGTATTTCATAGAAGCAGCGCCAACCACAAGAAACTATGCACATAACAAATACGCCAATGCCGCTCCCCACCTATTCATACAACTTAAGAGAGCGCCATTGGCGTAACAAGGATTGTCAGCTACATGCTGGCAACATCAAGCGCTAATCATGCAACAGCATCATTTTCTACAACACTTGCCTCGGTGTAGTCCACACCCTTGGTCTCCTTCATCAGGAGCAAAGAAATCAACGTCAATACCGAAGCCGCAGCAAGATATACACCGACAAGCCATGTGCTACCCCCTGCAAGACTCCACAAGGCAGTTGCAATGATTGGAGCGAGAGCTGCTCCAAGAATTGAACTAACATTGTATGCAATCGCAGAACCGGTGTATCGCACATTAGTAGGGAACATCTCAGGCAATAGCGCCCCCATAGGGCCAAATGTGACACCCATTAGCGTAAAACCAATTATCAAGAAAGCTTCTACCAAAGCTCCATTGAATGACGTACCGCTCTTGTCATCAAGGAATAGCGGGAAGGCAAGCGCAAATACGATGATGATACTGGTAATAATGAGCAGTAATTTGCGTCGCCCCATCGAATCAGCCATTGGTCCCGACAACAGCGTGAATACTCCGAAGAACACCACCCCAATAATCTGCATAATCACAAAGTCGGTATAGGTGATCCCTAATCCGGCCGGTGTTGCTGAAGTGGATTTCGTTCCGTACGTCAGGCTGAAAGTCGTCATCAAATAGAACAGCACATAGGTTGCTAGCATGGCGAAAGTTCCAAGGACTACAGCTTTGAAGTGGTGCTTCATGGTATCCACAAACGGTACTTTAACGATTGCACCCTGCTTTTGTGCCTTCTTAAAAGCATCCGATTCAACGAGCTTGAAACGTACCCACAATCCAATTGCCACCATCACCGAAGAGAATATAAACGGAATACGCCAACCCCAGGAGAGGAATGCCTCAGACTGCATCAAGCTGCTTGTTGGATGAGGCAGCAGGAAGTTAATAATCAAGAACAGACCATTGGCAATAATAAAGCCAATGGGGGCACCCAGCTGAGGGAAAGTCCCGTACCAAGCACGCTTATCGGCAGGTGCATTCTCTGTAGCCACCAAGGCAGCACCCGACCATTCACCACCAATGGCAAATCCCTGTGTCAAACGCAACAACAGCAGGAGAATCGGGGCAATGATACCGATGTGGTTATACGTTGGCAGTAGCCCGATAACAAATGTTGCAATGCCCATAGTCAACAGCGAAGCAACCAATGTCGCCTTACGTCCGCGCTTATCCCCCATATGTCCGTAGAAGACAGCCCCAATAGGACGAGCAACCATCGCAGCCCCAAAAACTGCAAAAGATGCCAACAGCGAAGCGGTATCGCTAGCAACAGGGAAGAACAGCTTTGGAAATACCAGCACCGCAGCTGTAGCATAAACGTAGAAATCATAAAACTCTACAGTGGTGCCAACCAAGCTCGCAGCAATAACTCTTGCTGGTGAATTCAGTGGTTTGGACACGGATGCAGGCGCGTTAGCCTGCGAGGACGTTGAAGACACGATGACCCTTCTGCTCGTGTAAAACAAAAAACCATGACCAACCGTCATGGTTAAACTCTCTGCTCAGGCGCTTCGTCCTTGTGGGAACCCGCTGGACAGCGATAATAGCACTATCTCGCCACATATTGAACATTTTTCCGAAATATGAACCGACATTGGGAGCGCCATACCATCACGCAGTAATGTGCGTATCCTCCCCAGCAGATACTAATCAATCAAATTCCCAAAACAGGCAATACACTATGTCAAAACTATTGCTTTGAGTTGAAACATAATTATGTTGTAATGCGAAAATGTTGACATTCTTTCTTCAAGGTGTTGTTGCCGGACTAGCCATTGCTATACCCGTAGGATCAAGCTCTGCACTGACGATGACCATCGGTGCCCGATACGGCTGGAAATCAGGATTAGCCGCAGGAGCTGGTACAGGAGTCATACTCGGAGTATTTGCCTTCCTGGCTGTGTTTCTAGGGAATATGATTTCGCCAATAATCGTTGAGGCTTCCCCAGTATTGCGCTGGGTCTGTTGCACGGTGTTAATTGGTATGGGATTATTCATGGTGCTTAGTGCTATTGCCTCATTACGAAGTTCAGACACGACACTGAAGAAGGCACGCAAGTAAGTAACGCACTCAGACAACCGTGGAAGGCCTTCGCAGTCTTACTTACCGCTACACTTGCAAATCCGGTAGCTATTGTGTACTTCGCCACTTTGGTGCTCTCCCTACCGGCAGGTATCAGCAATCCTGAGAACGGTTTGATGTTCTGCATAGGTGTGCTCTTACCGTCCCTATGCTGGATGATGCTCCTGTCATTGGTCGGCGTAGCCATTGGCATGGTGTTAAAGGGGCGTCACGCCCAATTCGCCACCGGAACCTTCGGCGGCTGCGCAATCATCGCCCTAGCAGTGTGGAACACCTTCGGATAAGTCTCCACAGAGATAACTGCGATAAAAGTGGAGATAATATGGTCAAATTTCAAGAATTATCTCCACTTTTATCGCAGTTATCTCACTTACATACGGTTACTTGCGGAAGACCTTCGTATACGAGCCCTCGGCGCGTGGGCGGATAACCAATGAATCGACGTCGACGGTATCTGGCAGGTCAATCGCCCAGCGTACAGACTCAGCCACATCAGCCGCGCTCAAGGGATCAGGAACGCCGTCATATACGCTGGATGCCTTGCTCGCATCGCCACCAAAGCGCTTGAGAGAGAATTCCTCGGTTTTAACCATGCCAGGTGACACATCAATAATTCGTACCGGTTCACCAATCTGCTCAAGTCTGAGCACACGAGCCATCACTCGTTCAGCGAACTTTGAAGCACAGTACCCTGCCCCTCCTTCATAAGGCTCAATACCTGCGGTTGAGGAAATAATGAGCACAGTGCCTTCTGATTCCTTCAGGGTAGGCAAGAGTTTCTGAGTTATACGCAGCGTACCGATGACGTTGAGCTCATACATACCACGCCAATCATCAAGATTGGCCGTGGCAACTGGGTCTTTACCGATTGCCCCGCCTGCACAATTTACTAAGGCTTTCACAGGGCCTTGATCAATAATCTTCTTAACAGCAATGTCCGTAGAATCTTCATCCGTGATGTCACAAACCTGATAGCTACTGACACCACCAGCCGATTCAATTTCCTCAGCTAAGGCTTTAAGCTTTTCTTCACGTCGTGCCAACAGAACAACGTGCCATCCATCTGCTGCCAACACTCTTGCAGTTTCAGCACCGATTCCGCTTGACGCACCTGTTATCACCACGCGCTTCGCATCTTGTGTCACTGTTTGTGCTGTTTGAGACACGTCAGCCATATTGTTCCTCCCAAATATAATTTTTCAGCATTCCTCATCAATCACCATCAGGCTAAGGCATCAGGTACGATTAATGTTACGAATGATCCTCTTGGCGAATCGTTACTGTGTAAAATCACACCATGTAAATCACACCGTATACATGACACCATATAGGCCACAGAGCTTGATTCGACCATACTGAATCAGTCATCTTACTTAAGAGTCAAAGTTCTTCAGCATCCAAGCTCAGTGAGCACGCTATCAAGAATATCAATCCCTCGTTGCGCTTCCTCCGGTGTGATTACACAGGGAGGCACGACATGGATACGGTTGTCATGAACATCGATAAACAATCCCGCATCCTTTGCTTTAGTGTGAATTGCTGACATCGTTTCACTGTCAAGCATCTCCTTACTGGAACGATCAGCCACCATCTCTGCGACCCACATCACACCTTTACCGCGTACATCACCGATATGTTCATGCTTAGCTTTCAGATCGTTGAGTCCCGTGGCAATGACTTCCTCACCCACACGGTGAGCATTGCCAACGATATCCTCGGCCTGCATGGCTTCCTGCGCAGCAACGATTGAAGCCATCGCCAGTGGATGACCGGAATAGGTAAGTCCACCAGGAAACACTCGTTCATCAAAGTAGTGCGCAATTTCATCAGAGAAAATCACACCGCCAGCTGGCACATAACCAGAATTACAACCCTTAGCAAAGGAGATCAAATCAGGTACATAGTCGAATGCGTCCAAAGCAAACCATTCGCCAGTACGTCCGAAACCAGCCATAACTTCATCTGTAATCATCAAAATGCCATACTTCTTGGTGATCTCTCGGATGCCCTTGAAATAGTCTTTTGGTGGGACCATAACCCCTGCAGTTCCTGGAATAGATTCCAACAATACGGCAGCGATGGTGTCTGGCCCCTCGAAGCGAACTACTTGTTCAAAATGTTCGAGTGCACGAGCGCATTCTTCCTCTTCAGTGTTCGCAAAGAATGGTGAGCGATACAAGTACGGCGTCATGATATGGACATGTCCGCGTGAAAAATCATTGGGCTTTCTGCGCCAATCACCTGTCGCTGATATTGCAGCTCCAGTATTGCCATGGTAACTACGATATGAAGAGATGATTTTGTCACGACCGGTAAATTGTCTTGCTGCACGAATGGCATTTTCATTAGCGTCGGCACCTGCATTGGTAAAGAACACCTTCGAAAAGCCCTCTGGTGCCCGCTTAGCTACTAGATTAGCCGCTCGGCCTCGTGCCAAGTTTGCATATCCTGGACCAAGAGTGCACATCAATGCGGATTGCTGAGCAATCCCCTCAAGTACCTTCGGGTGTTGATAACCTATGTTGACATTCACCAGCTGACTCGTGAAATCGAGATACTCTTTGCCCTGTGCATCGACCAAGGTTGAACCGTGCCCCGTTACGATTTCAAAAGGATGTATCTTTTTCTGTGCACTCCATGAATGGAATACATGAGCTCTATCCAATGCCACTGCGTCATCCCAAATTGCTGAATCCTCGGGAAATTCATGTCCCATAGTGCGCTCCTCACCATTCGTATCGCCAAACACCGATGTGCAAGATTGTTATCGGATATCTCAGATTCTTCGACATGAACATTTCTCGGTCATTTCGATTCGTATCACTGTCGATACACGTTCCCAAAACCAGCTATTGATCGAATACAGTTAACGATTGGCCTCAGAAGTAGCGCCATTGCATACACTTACAAATGCAAGTACGAAAATCTCACAAATACTGCGGAATAATACCAATGCAGCTAAACCCCACATAAACAGTAGGATTTCACAGCAATCCAGAATATGGATTGCCCCATCTCATATGAGTGTGTTGCTGCTTAACACCACGAGTAATTCAGAAGCCTAAGCGAGTACGACCGAATTGGTCCAACCACCGCAAGATAGAACCCTCCCGAAGGGCCCAAGGGCATATTTCTACTTGTTCCACTTTCAAGATACGCATGATTTCAGAAGCAACTATGCCTCCCCCGACGATTTGCACTGTTCGCTCAACGGTGATGCCCGGCAAAGCGACGCGTTGTTCTGGTGAAATTGCAGCGAGTCTCGGAATCCAATCATCCAATTGTTCTCGGGTCATAATCCAACTGTCACCCGAAGGTGTCTGCACAATGTTTCCAGCTAGACGTGCCAAAGATCGGAAGGTCTTTGAGGTCGCTACTGCATGATCCGGTTTTTTCTCGTCGTTGAAAGCCTTGGCAATAGGCTCCATGATGTCTCGCACATTATTGCGAACGGATTCGAGCTCCTTGGCGGTGGCCATACCTTCAGGTAATAGCTCACGAGTAATGCGTCCTGCTCCTGCAGGAACAGACATAGCCAAGGATGGGTCTTCATCCGCGCCTATCGCAACTTCCAAGGACCCTCCACCGATGTCGAGTACCAGCAGTCGTCCCGCATCCCATCCATACCATCGTCGTGCAGCTAAAAAGGTGAGTCGAGCTTCGTCATTACCTGATAGAACCACTACTCCTCTACCAATGTGTTGCTCGATTTGTTGCAATATTTTTGCTCCGTTAGGGGCTTCTCGAATTGCTGAGGTGGCCATCGGCAGTAATTGAGTGACATTATATTCCTCAGCAAGTGCCATGCCTTGATCGACACCTGCCAGGATTGCCTCAACGCCAGCTTTTTTGATGCAACCATCCTCTTTAAGGTACTGCATCAAGCGAACTGTGGACTTTGTAGATGCTTCGGGATCTGGCCTTGACCCTGGAGCCGCATCGACAATCAACATATGAATAGTGTTGGAACCTATATCGAGCACTCCCAAGCGGGTAGTATCTGGACGATGTTTAGCCATGATTCTTGACTGTAGCAAGCACCGTAGTCGAATACTTATACACACATGCTCAGATGGTGAATCCTAGCTCAGTTGCTGCCTCCTGAGGATTAGGGTCATAGGACCACAAATCTTCAAGATTTTCATTAGTTGTTAGACTCCGGATTTCTGCCTTATCGATGTACAACTCTCCAGAAAGATGATCCGTTTCATGTTGGAATATGCGAGCAGGCCAACCATGGAGGCGCTCTTCATGATGTTTACCTTTCGCATCATCCCAACGTGCAATGATGTCTAGCCAACGCCGACGAACAGCCTGATACCCATCAAATGACAGGCACCCCTCATAAAAGCTACGAGTGGCATCACCGATATTTTCATAACTAGGGTTGATAATCTCGTGAAATGGCAACTCAGCAATTTCACGAGGATCATGCTGATCGTTGCTATCATCACCGTCGTTATCATCCGCGTTGCTAGTGCTGTCGTTGTCATCATAATCATCATCACCGGCACGAACGTGGTCTTCCACCACTGCAATCGCGAGACCAAGCCCAACTTGTGGACCTGCTAGACCTACGCCAGGAGCCTCAAGCATCGTGGCACGCATCGCGTTAATGAGTTTGTTGAGTGTTCGTTTCGAAAGCTGGCCATTAAGCTGTTCCGTTGGCTGGCGTAACACCACTTCACCCGCTTGCACAATTGGCAGCAGATGACTACTACCGGCCTCATGCAGTAAGTGTTCAACTTCTTGATCCCAAACTGTGGCGTTACGCACCTACACACTCCCCTTCACGACTTAACTCAATCCGGACAATTCTCGGCACTTGCAATGAATATATTGAATAAGCTATTGCGTTACAGACTGAGTTCGTCAGCAACAATTTGCGCCAGTCGGTGGCACACTTCGTCTGCCTGCTCCTGTGTTTCAGCCTCGGCCATGACGCGAACGAGAGGCTCTGTCCCGCTGGGACGTAAGAGCACACGACCAGTCTCACCCAACAAAGCTTCTTCGCGTTCAACGGCAGCCTGTACCTTAGCGTTGGTTGGAGCAGCAAGCTTGTCAACATTAGGAACATTGATTAGCTGTTGCGGCAACTGTGGAAAATCAGCTGCTAATTCTTTGAGCCCACGGCCTGTACGTACCACTTCATTGGCAAGCGTCAGTGCCGTCAACGTTCCATCTCCTGTTGTGGCAAATTCGCGATTGATAACGTGACCTGACTGCTCACCACCGAGGGTGAACCCACCTCGCAGCATTTCTTCGAGGACATAGCGATCTCCAACGCCTGTTTGCACTGTAGCTATACCCATATCTTTCAGTGCGAGTTTGAGACCCAGATTACTCATGACAGTGACCACTAAGGTGTTGTTAGCTAACTTGCCTTCGCGCTGTTTAGCGTGGGCAAGGATACCCATGATTTGATCGCCATTCACCATGGTACCTTCTTCATCTACAGCAAGGCATCTATCTGCATCGCCGTCAAAGGCCACACCCATCACTGCATCGGATGCCTTGACCATAGCTTGCAATTGCTCTGGATGAGTTGAGCCTGCATGCTTATTGATGTTGTACCCATCAGGAGAAGCATTAATCACCACGACATCAGCGCCTGCTTGGCGCAAAGCTTCAGGTGCTACCACTGAGGTCGCTCCGTTTGCACAGTCAGCCACAATTCGTAGCCCAGCTAAGGGTTTCGGTCTCGTTTTATCCGCACCCGTCGGTGCCACAGCACTCACCAGATGATCTATGTACATATTGGTCGCAGTCACAGTGTCGTGCGAAACACGTCCGACGCCCTCGCCAGTTGGTCGATCCCACTGCGCACCGAGGACTTTTTCAATATCATCCTCTTTAGTATCAGCCAATTTGAAGCCGCCACGGGCAAAGAATTTAATGCCATTATCCGGCATAGGGTTATGAGATGCAGAAATAACCGCACCCATTTCAACATTGAGTTCAGAAGTCAGATAAGCGATACCAGGCGTGGGAATAATACCGACATCAATGACGTCGAAACCTCCTGAGCTCATGCCTGCAGCTAGTGCTGCAGCCAAAAAATCACCTGAGACACGTGTATCGCGCCCTATCAGAGCACGCCTGCGTCCACCGTTCTGGTCGCTGCTCCCCAACACCCGAACAGCCGCGTCACCCAACTCTAAAGCCAACTGCGCTGTCAGTTTCCTATTGGCCAGTCCTCGCACGCCGTCAGTTCCAAATAGCCTTGGCATCTTGCTCCTCGTCTCTGTGCCGAACACCAAGCTCCATGGTAACCATGATGAGCTATGTCTCGGCAAGGCGACGCGCAATCATACGGAACTCTTCGCAATTCGCCTGTATGTACCTGATACAAACCAGTGTGTGTGATGAATTCCCTGTCCAGAAGGATGAAAAACTCATTACCCGAACTCATCACACACAGTGCAGTAACTAGACTGCGCAGTAACTAACTAAGCTGCTCATTAAAACTGCGGACCTTGAGCGTGCGACGTGATTCCTCGGTGTTCTTGGTAATCATGCCTCTGAGCGCACGGTCTGCATCCTGGTGAGATTCAAGCCAACGCTCCCCTGCATCGACCAATTTAGCCGGATCAGCATAGCGTGGATAAAGACCACGGCCCGAGAGCGGATCAATCAGACTTTCAGCAACGTGGAAGGACTTGTTCTTCCAAATCCAATCGACGCTATCGAAATAACGCTCAACATAATCGCTGTACAAGGCAGGAATGGCATTATCGGAGAAACCGCCAGCTACCTCCTCGATCTGCGAATTTGTCAGGGTATCGTCATGCAGAGCAGCATCCCAAGCCCAAGCCTTAGCACTGTCCGTAGGCACGGAGGCCTTCGCACCAATGGCAAACTCTCTGTTTTCGGTGGTGTCCTTCTTTGCCAGCTCGGCATCAATCTCGCCATCCGCCAACAAATCCTGGGCTGCAAGCGCTGTAATAATCGCCCAACGCAAGTTGTTATCCACTCTTAGCCCTTCAAATTTCAGGTCACCATTGAGCAAGCCACGCGCATGATCTTCGAAATCAGGATCTACACCATAACCAAGATACGAACGCACCAACTGGAATTGCTCATCCGAGCCCGCCTTGCTATGCATTGCCAGATCCCAAAGATTCTGTGCAACCAGCGACAGCACCGGCTCACGACGACGTCCGGCTACATAGGAATGCGCGGCGGTTGAAAGTTGCCCTACGGCATAACGGAAGGTGGTCGAATGCTTCTCAGTGGATAGAGCTTTCAAAGACAGCCCAATGAAACGTTCGGCTGAGTATTCGCCATCGCGAGTGATATCCCAGAAACTTAACCAGACCAGTGCGCGGGCGAGCGAATCATCGAAACGGTAGAGGTTCTCCTCCGCGAACTTACGCGAGTCCTCATCTAGACGAATCTTGGTATACGTAAGGTCATCATCGTTAATCAGGATGAACGCTGGACGCTTCTTACCTACAACAGCATCCACCTGAGTGCTCTCACCATCAACATCAAGCTCAAAGCGTTCCTTACGAACGACAGAACCCTTGTCGTTCACATCATAGAAGCCCACCGCCAGACGATGCGGGCGCAGCACCGGATACTCCTTAGATGCGCTTTGAGTCAGGGTCATTGAAGTAATAACACCCTCATTATCCGTTTGCACATCCGCGCTGATGGTGTTGATACCTGACTGCTCGAGCCAGAGCTTCGACCACGCGTTGAGATCACGTCCTGAAGCTGCAGCGAGTTCAGTCAGTAAATCGTTCAAAGTTGCGTTGGAATACGCGTGCTTCTCCAAGTAGTTGTGAATACCCTTGAAGAAGTCATCACGGCCAACATAAGCCACTAGCTGCTTGAGTACAGAAGCACCCTTGGCATACGTTATGCCATCAAAATTGACGTAAGTGTCGTTCAAATCGTTAATTGGAGCAACGATTGGGTGCGTCGTCGAGAGCTGATCTTCACGGAGCGCCCAGCTTTTCTCACCGGAGCAGAAGGTGGCCCAATCGCCAGTCCATTCTGTCGCCTCAGCAGTGGCCAATGTGGACATGAATTCCGCAAATGACTCATTGAGCCACAGGTCATTCCACCATTTCATGGTCACATAATCACCGAACCACATATGTGCCAGCTCGTGCAGCACCGTTTCGACACGGCGATTCGACACTGCATCGGTGACCTTAGATTCGAAAATATACGAATCGCGGAAAGTGACCATGCCGATATTCTCCATCGCACCGGCATTGTATTCTGGCACGAAAACCTGATCGTATTTCGCGTATGGATATGGCACACCCCATATGTTGGCATAAAAGGCAAAACCCTTTTTGGTGATGTCGAAGAGGTACTCCGCATCCTTCTCCATCGCATCCTTGAGAGCCTGTCGGCAGTAAAGTGCCATCGGCACGGTACGCCCGTCTTCATTGGCATATTCACTAGTCCACTGAGCGTATGGTCCTACAGCAAATGAAGTCAAATAAGAACTCATCTTTACCGTGGGTTCAAAAACCCAGCGACGTATACCCTCTGCTTGACGGCCTTCACCAAGCGTGCCATCTTGCGTTAGACGGTCGATATTGTTGACCGATGCGACTGGCATATTCGAGATGACTTCCCAAGATTGTGGAGCTTCGACAGTGAAGTTGAAAGTCGCCTTCAAATCTGGTTGATCGAATACTGCATAGACACGTCTGGCATCTGGCACCTCGAACTGGCTATACAAATAGATATTGCCATCGGAAGGGTCAATGCTACGGTGCAATCCCTCACCGGTATTTGAATATTGGCATGTTGCCAGAACTTCTACAGTGTTGTGCTCAGCAAGATCAGATAATTCAATTCTGCTATCAACAAATACCTGTGCTGGGTTGAGCTCCTTGCCGTTAAGCGTAATCTTCTCTACGCTATCCGCGATGAGATCAAGGAAACTGCTGGCGCCTTGCTTGGCATCAAAAGTGAGCGTGGTGTTCGAGATGAAGTTCTTTGGTCCTACCGTAAGATCAAGCTCCACCGTATAGAGCGGATTCGCTACGATTTCGCTGCGCTCCTGCGCTTCAACTCTAGTGAGATTTGCTCCTGGCATTGCACTCCTTATACGTTTATGCGACTTCTGGCCGCTACCCCGACTCTGGCCGGTCTAACTTACTCCGTCAGATAGCCTATCGCGTTCTCAGACGAATGTCAGTATGACAAGGGTCTGACCAATGCATATGCGCGTTGGTCAGACCCATATTCCGCTGTGTTATCAGCAGTGAATCACTTAGTGCTGTTGCTCTTGCACATCCTGTGCTATATCGGCTACAACCGGCACGATCATAGGACGACGATGCAGCTTTCGCGATACCCATCCACCTAAGGTGCGACGCATGATCTGCTGAAGCTGATAGGTGCTACGTGTCCCTTGCATCATTGCATCTTGCAATTGCTGAGTGATTTGCTCACGTACTTTAACGAATTCGCTTTCATCCTCAGCTACAGCATTCAAGAAGATCTTTGGTCCCGAAACCACATCAGAACTATCAGTATCTACTACAGCAAATGCCGAAACGAAACCTTCAGAACCTAGGATGCGACGTTTCTCTAGTTCGTCATCGGTCAACTCACCGACAGAATCACCATCGACATACACATAACCACACGGGACTGATCCAACAACTGCTGCCTGACCATGATAGAGATCAACCACATCACCATCCTCAGCAAGCACTACATTCTTAGGATCAACACCAGTCTTGACTGCGATTAGACCATTAGCCACCAAATGACGATTCTCGCCGTGGATAGGCATCGCACACTTTGGTTGCACAATGTTGTAGAAGTAGAGTAGCTCTCCCTCATCGGCATGTCCGGAAACGTGAATTGCGGCGTTGTCTTTATTGATAACGCGAGCACCCATACGAATGAGTTTGTTGATGACCTTATACACTCCATGCTCATTACCAGGAATGAGCGAGCTGGCGAGCACCACAGTATCAAACTCATTGACAGTGATGTCCCGATGCGTTCCATCCGCAATGCGACCAAGAGCTGCCATGGGCTCGCCCTGAGAACCGGTGCACATATAGACAATCTTGTCATCCTGAATATCATGAGCTTGCTTGAGATCCACAACGGTATTTTCAGGAAGGTGCAGGTAGCCCAAATCTGAGGCTATACCCATATTGCGCACCATAGAACGACCGACAAAAACTACTTTGCGTCCATTCTTATGAGCAGCATCCACAACTTGTTGCACACGATGAACGTGGCTAGAGAAGCTTGCAACGATTATCTTGCGCGTCGCTTCTGCGAAAGCGCGATCCAAAGCCGGACCAATAGTAGTTTCAGGCTTCACAAAACCTGGTACCTCAGCGTTCGTGGAATCGACCATCAGCAGATCCACACCTTGCTCACCAAGGCGACCGAACTCACGCAAATCTGTAATTTTGTGATCTAAAGGCAGCTGATCCAGCTTCATATCACCAGTGTCGATGATATGACCTGCAGGAGTCTTGACCGATACCGCAAGAGCGTCAGGAATTGAATGAGTTACGGTAATGAATTCGAGGGTAAAGGGACCAACTTTGAGCTTATCCCGTCCCTCAACTTCAACCTTAGTTGGATCCAGACGGTGCTCTTTGCACTTCGCATCCACAAATGCCAGTGTCAGCTTAGAACCAATCAATGGAATATCTGGACGAAGTTTTAGCAGATAAGGTACGCCGCCAATGTGATCTTCATGTCCGTGAGTCAGCACTAATGCATCAACCTCGTCAAGGCGGTCTTTGATATAGCTGAAATCAGGCAGAATCAGGTCGACGCCAGGCTGCTCTTCTTCAGGGAAGAGCACACCACAATCGATGAGTAATATGTGTCCGTTGTACTCGACCACATTCATATTGCGGCCTATTTCGCCGAGTCCACCCAGGGGGACGATGCGCATCGAACCCTTGCGATACTTTGGCGGTGGTACCAACACCACTTCTTGCTGCTCAGTCTTATTCCTGGAATTGCGCGAGTTTCCCTGGCGCGATCGACCTCGGCCAGCTCCTTTTGAGCGCCCCTTATTCGAGGACTGACGGTTGTTGCTACGTGTATTCGTTTCTTGTTCTTTTGCCATTCTCACTTGATTTTCTGTTATTTTGCTACCGCCTGTACGGAAGCGACGTTCGACATTCGGCGAACGCGTAGTGCATCAGGGACATTGCTTACAGCAAGCCCGCCTGACGCATGCCTTCTTCAGCCTTATCGAGTTCTTTGGGACCCGGTTCGACATTCGGCAAACGCATTGCCGCCGTGGGTATATAACCCTTGATTTTGAGCGCGGCTTTGGCCATCACTGCTTGGTATCCATCCCCATTCAGCGCTTCGACAATCGGGCTCAGCCGCTCGGCGAGTTCCTGCGCCTTACGAATATCACCACGGTTAAAAGCCTGAGCCAACTCTTGCATCGGTTTGGCAGCCACATGAGCTGTCACTGAAATGATTCCCACAGCCCCGATAGCAAGGAAGGGGAGGAACAAGCCGTCATCGCCGGAATACCAAGCAAGTCCAGTTGCCTTTTTCTTGACTATCGCTTCAGTCAAGTTGCCCGTAGCATCCTTAACTGCTGCAATATGTCCCAATTCAGCCAGTCTGCGATACGTATTGATGTTGACATGTAGTCCAGTACGCCCCGGGACATCATAAATCACGATAGGCTTCTCAGCCACGGCGTTAACCGCTCGATAATGTTCTACTACCCCATTGGCAGAAGGTCGGGAATAATACGGCATCACAATCAGTAAGCCATCGGCTCCGGCTTCCTGAGTCATTTCAGCCATGCGCACAGTGTGTGCAGTGTCGTTGGAACCTGCACCTGAAATAACTGGTACATCAACAGCAGCTTTTACGGCTTTGACTAAATCAACTTTTTCATCGAGATGTGTCACTGGTGACTCACCCGTAGTGCCGTTGACTACAAGACCATCAGCGCCATCAGCAACAAGGCGTTGAGCCAATGTGGCTGCGGCATCAAAATCTACCGAGCCATCAGCCCTCATTGGGGTAGCCATAGCAGGAAGGACGCGCCCAAAAGGCGCAGCGTCTAGCAGTTGCATCTCACCGTCACTCATACATCTCAAGGTACTTCTGGGTTGAGACCAGAGCAAGTCATTGAGAAATTATTGGACATCAGAGTAGTAAACATCACAGATCGAGGAAGGAATCCAGCCCTATCGTTAACCCTGGATACTGGCCAGTTGCCACTTGTTGCACGGCCAACACCACACCCGGCATAAAGGATGATCGGTCAAAGCTATCGGCGCGAATAACCAGTTGCTCACCAGCATTACCGAATAGCACTTCCTCGTGGGCATTAAGGCCACGCAAACGCACAGCATGTACATGAACCCCGTCAACGATCTGGCCGCGTGAACCGCCATCACTCGTGGTGTTGTCGGGCACATCGCCTAGCCCTGCAAGACGGCGAGCAGATGCAATGGCTTTAGCAGTGTGAAGAGCAGTGCCTGAAGGAGCATCAACCTTATCCGGATGATGCAGTTCTATAACTTCGGCGGATTCAAAATATTTTGCGGCGATACCGGCGAAATGATCGGCAAGCACCGCTGATATGGCGAAATTCGGTGCAATGAATACGCTGACCTCAGGGTGTTCATCGAGTGCTTTCCGCACTTTGTCGAGTTTGTCGTCCGTCCAACCGGTGGTCCCGACCACGGTATTAACTCCCTGAGCTATCAACGTCAGTACATTATCCAATGTCACCGAAGGAACAGTGAAATCGACTGCAACATCGGTGTTCTCCGGCGTAATAGCCGCCAGATCATCACCTGCATCCACACCTTTCGCAAATTCCATGCCATCGGTGTTCTGCACCGTCTTCACTACATTTCCGCCCATACGCCCATGCGCACCCACCACTGAGACACGAATCATCCCAAACCTCCATCCACTCGACAACCATGACCAAATTCCACCATACAGCCCCCTAAACAGAGATAACTGCAATAAAAGTGCAGCTATTCGACATATTTTTGGCGAAAAAGCTGCACTTTTATTGCAGTTATCTTGATTCGGAGAGGACTAGGCAGCACCTAAGTAGATGTAACGAGTGTCATCCGAGGGCCAGAAGGGATGTTCATCATCACCCGCAACCACACAATCGTCAGCAGCTGGCAATTCTGCGATTCGTTCGAGTTGCTGATGATCGTAGAAACTGTAGTTGCAACTGGTGTCGGTATGCAGGAAGAAATGGTTGACACCCTGCTCGCGTAAGCGTTGCTTCATGTTGCCAAACAATGTGCCACCAACGCCGTGTCCACGAGAGCGTGAGGAAACAAGAAACAGCTGTAACTCGGCCTGACTCCGATCTTGCACATCAGCGTCTTTGTCCATACAAACTTCAATACCGTGCCAGTGCATCAAATCAGACAGCGCTCTGCAACCTTCGGGGTTGGCAGACATCTGAGCGTCAACAATATTCAGCTTGGTACCCGCCTCTTTGAATAGCGCTGGACGGTCTTCAATCTTGAGCAGCACCACCCCGACAATGTGACCATCTAATACGGCGACTTCACCATCCGTGCTCTCGCGCAAGTATCGCAGTACACTTCTCCGTGCGCTCAAAGCCGCGATAAGAGTACCAATATGAGGCTCAATGTGGAACCACATATCTTCAAAGAGTTTGCAGATTTCGTCCACATCAGACCAAGCAATCTCACGATACATCACCTGACCTTGGCGAGATTCTGGCGTTGTCTTCTCAACCATGTTGTCTGTTGAATTCTGCATAACTCTCTCCTGCGCGGCGATCCGACGCAAAATCTATGTTCTGATAACTTTTTGAATGTTATTACGTTGTTGTAAGTAATAAACCACAATATGTGGTTATGGGAAATCACACTTACCCAGCATGCCCGCTTACGCATCTGCGGACTGTGCCCTTTTATGCATGTACCTCAATCATTGTCAGATGCAGTTGGGACACCAAGCCTGACGATGTCCATAATTGCCTCTCGCGTTTCCCCTAGTACAGGAATTTCAGCGCTCTGTGCTGTCTCCTCACTCAGATAGTAGAGGCAAGCGTCGATGCTGTCCAATTCCACACCTTCTATCACTGAGAGCAATAAGCGATATATCTCTAATTGCATCAGCTTTTCCTTACGTTCGGCAGCACTTCTCGGACGGCGTCCCGTTTTCCAATCGACAATCGTAAAACGCTTAGTCGTGTCATTGGGGTCTAAGCCACCTTCGAATATGGCATCTAACTTGCCGTTGACCACTGAACCATCAAGATATGCCACGATCGGACGTTCCACCCAAAGCACTGTTCTGCTCGCCCACGCCGATGCTGCCAACCTTCGTTGCCACATACTTAGTTGCGCGTTAACAGTCGAGCTCATAACGTCACTACTCACTGCACTAGCATCCTGAGCTTCATCGATTGCGCGTAGCATTCCCTTCCTCATCTGCTCAACATCTACTAGTCCTCGATCATCGCCTTGCGAAGGTGCGTCACTGTCGATGCTTGGTATCAAAAATCGACTTGCCCACTCATGGAACATCGTTCCAGCAGCGGCTGAGGGGGACGACACCTTGGGAATAGGACGAACGACACCTTGCCAGTACTCTCGTTCATGTTCTTCAGAGAGCACACCTGATCTTGCCTGTATAGCTGTCACATGCTGTGTGCCGTGTTGAAGAATACGACCGCCAAGATTGCGCAGCTCCTCAAGGTTCTCAGAATTGATAGATGGACCACCGAAACGGCCCACGGTAGATTGCACCACACGTTCAGCCTGAGCAAACAATGAAAACTCTGCGTTGTATTTGCTGTCGTCTGCATCTCGTAACTCACTGGCCAACTCTGCAGAGCGCTCCAACGCAGCTGATACTGAGGGCGTTAATGAGATGGGCCAGAGAGCAGGCTGAGCATTAACATGGCCAATTGAGGGGGCATCCTGCTGTGCAGATTGCACAACAGCGCATTCGTATTCCTGAGCATTGGCACCGACAAACAAGCCCACCGGAGGCATGGCTTCACCATCATTAACCGCACGACTGCCTCCGGATGGCACGCAGGAATTGTCACGAATAAATAAATCTCGTAATTCCACCCAAAAATTGGAAGCCACACCTTCAACATCTACCTGCTGAGTATCCAGAGCTGCCATAGGATCGCTGGGGGTGGCTGCGAAAGTCAGCAGGATATCGTGTTTTGCACGAGTAAGCGCCACATATGCCAGACGACGCTCATCGTCATGTTGTCTAGCACCATATTCCTGCATTTGTGTTAGGAAATGCTCACTGCGGTGCGGCACACCTTGCTGAAGCTCATCTACTGATGGGAAGGGACGCAAAGTACCGAAGGCCTCATCCACAATGGCATCAAGCGTAAGATTTCCTATCGTTTGTACTGGATCGCTGTCAAGAGAAGCATCATGTGGTAAACGTGGCAGTATCATCGCATCAGCACGCACCGGTACCGGCACTGCAGTTGGATCACTAAGCCAGCTGTTCGCAGTTTGTTCATAACGAATTGATGCGTAGTCATTATCCTCTTGCGTATTGTTCTCATCTATACGCGTGATACTCAGATAGTCGCCTTGACTGCTAGGAAAACTTCCATCTTTTAACCCCACTAGAGCTACAGCATCCCATTCAAGACCTTTAGCTTGATGTATGGTCATCAGCACTACATCAGCATGATTCTGCTGGGCAGATGATGGCTCATCAGGGCTTTTTCTCATGGAATCTAGCCAAGCAACAAAACCGTAAAGACTTGCCACACCGTCATCCGGCAGATCAGCAACAAAGTTATCAACCAAGCTGTCAAGAGACCCCAATGTTGCGGTAGCTTCACTGGCCTGTAAACCATCCGAGGGTTGTTGTATTACGCGCGAGAGCACTACATCAATATCGAGGTCTAAAGCCTCAATCGCACCCCTTACTGCCTGCTTCACACCAGAGGTGCTCTGAGATTGAGCTTGACGCAATACTCGTGACGCACGACACAACGAACGCCATCCATCCTCGCTAAACCGACTTTTCGCAGCATTACCGGATTCAAGAGAGAAACAGCGTTCATCCATCAACACGTCTACGAGGAACACACCATCCGGAACCAAATCACGATGCAGCCGAACCGCCTGAGCAAGATCCTTACCGAATAAGCCGTTAACAACCACACCTGCCTCCACAAGCGCACGGTAGCGGTGTTCGTTGTTGAGATCCTCGCACCATCTAGCCAAAGCGTTGAGATCACGTGGCGAAATTCGATATCGTGCCGAGGCTAGCAAGCGCATCAGCGAAGCCGAATCCGTATGGTCGCTGATAACGTGTAGCACGGCAAGCACATCCATTATTTCGGGTTTCTCCAACAAAGCGGAGTACCCTACCACTTCACAACGTAGTCCGGCCGCTTGCATCGCATCACGATATTTTGGCATCTCTGATTTAGAGCGAAACAGCACTGCTACGTGTGGAGCTGAAATATCAACGCGATCATCCCCACCAGATTTTTTACCGAAACGTGTAATCGCATGTTTGGCGAAACGAATTACTCCATCGATCTCTTGTGCGACAGTCCGATACCCCAACAGACCGAGAGTGCCTTCATCAGCTTCATCTCTCGGGCGAAGCTCATGCACCTCAACTTCGTGCATTCTCGCACTGGAAGCTGGACCGCTGTGTTCACGCAGATTACGTGTTAAAGCATTTGCTGCTCGAAGCACAATACGAGGATTACGAAATGTGATAGACAGCGTATTCGGCTCACGCAGGGTCCCGAATTGTTCCTGAAAAGTTCGAAAAGCACCTGGGCTGGCGCCTCTCCATGCGTAGATAGATTGGAAGGGATCCCCCACTGCAGTTACAGATGTGGTATCCGTGACTGCTGCCCCATTCCCCTCTTCAAAAGTTCCGGTGCCGCTATGGAACGAAGCATCAGTGTGAAAAAGAGCAGCCAACAACATTGCCTGGGTGGTTGACGTATCTTGATATTCATCCAAAAAAACGTGAGAGAATCGTTTGCGATATTGCGTGCCTATGGAGGGGAATCGCGTTAAGAGCTGGAAAGCAGCCAAGGTAAAATCGCTAAATTCCGCCATACTCGCTTCACGTTTCGCCCGTTGATATTGCTCAGCCAAAGCAAGCAACAACTCACGTTGACGTGCAACTCCTAACAATTCATGAGCTTTGAACAGCGTTTGCTGATGCTGTCTATACCCCATCTGACGAATCTTCTCGGCATAATCTGAATCAGAATCTTTCTTCAGACGTTTCGGAGCCTTCAATTTGACATCCGTGAATGCTACTGCAGGTATCTCCTCACCATGCATCCTTTGCTGCAATGTGGAGATAAATCCCTCATCCCATTGACTCACACGCTCGGCAGCTTCTTCAAAGCTTGGACATTGTTCACTAATCATCGCACTCGTGCACGCATGCGCTAGTGCCAACACCTGATCCACAATCGTACCGAAGGATACAGTCGGTACATCAGCTTCATCGTCATTGGAAGACTGATTGCTATCAGCTCGCGCCTGTCTGAATGCCTCGAAAATTGTTTCACTGTTCTGATGGACCACTGAAGCAGCGAGTTGGTATGCACCAGCATCACTGAGAGGTTGAGTCTGCTGATCCATGCCTACCAATAAGCCATAACGACGAACGATAGATTGGAAGAAAGCATCATAGGTAAACACTTCTGGTTTCAGAAAACCCTTGTCTGCATCAAGTTGCTTTTCCGTAACCTCGATGTGATTCGGAGTAGGGTCTAGTCCTTCACTTTGCACAGAATGCTCTTCGGCAAGCACCGCTGCCGACACTCGTGAAAGCAATTCAGAAGCTGCCTTGCGAGTAAAGGTGAGGCCTAAGATTTTCTCAGGTGGAACCCCTTGACGAATGAGGTTGATGATACGAAGCGTCATCGTCCAAGTTTTACCTGAACCTGCGCCTGCAACGACAAGCAAATCACCATGGATCGGTGCCCCAATCACGGAATGCTGCTCAGCAGTGTCCCTCATCCCTTATCCTCCATCACACTGTTATGCAGTGCCTTCCAAGCAGGGCATCCCTCTGAACCACCTTTGTGACAACGATCGGCATTAAACTGAGCCAAATCGCTACTCAGTGACAGTTTCACACCTGCTGCAAAAAAGACACGCGATATCATGGTCAATGCCCAAATTCCTTGCTGCCCACACTGTTGCCGCACAAAACTCCATACTCGTTCACTGACACCAGACGGTGTCTCCTCAGGTAACTCATCTGGCTTATACGATGCGTCGATGGTGGGTGAACCCGTTCTCGGAACGAATACTGAATTAAACTTGCCCTCTCTAATCAACGCAGGCTGATAACTTGATTCCTCTGCTCTCGAGGTTGCGGGTGCATCAGACACAGCAACGTCAAAGAGTACAGCCTGAGAAATGCTCTGTGGTACATCACCATTGCTAATATCACCAGCACCAAAATATTGTCCCAACTGATAACACACCAGTTGCAAATCTGAAAATACTTCCCTACGCGAATGTCCTTTACCGGTTTTGTAATCCACCAATCGTGTTACTCGTTGGCCATTCAAGATACGATGCTCAAGACGATCAATACGACCTGAGAGTTGTACCGCTAATCCGGTGTTCACCTGCGCGGGGAATCCCCCAACCAAAGCTGACATCACCGCACATAATTCTGGCAGTTCCAGCAAGTACTCATCGCCATACGTAGCGTTCCATATAGAAAGTATGTCTGAGAAAGTCAGTCTGGCAGTGAATGGCAACTCGCATTCCACACTTTCCAGCTGACCAACGTCAATAGGCGCTTTGCCTGATTGCGCATAATTCTTTTGCACACTCCGTACAAAATATGAAGCAATATTGCTCATGATTTTGCGAGCGCTGGCATCTCGACGAAGCAGGTCATAGTTTTGCTGATAGTTGGGTGGACTACTGAGCTCATGAGAAAGCTGCTTGTACAAAGCCATCATGACATCGGTTCTGGAATCAATGAGAGTTTGCTCTCCCTGATGTTGTAGACCCTCATCAATGCTTTCAGCCTTATCCAAACCTTGTTCGCTGGCCAACTGCGCTACATGATGCACTACTGTGCCAAAGCTCATATAGATTGATCCTGGCTGCGGGCCGCTGAGCTGCCTACCCAATGCCCATTCAAGTGGACATTGCCAGATACTGTCTACAGCGGAGGGAGACAGTGTGACCGTAATCGTGGACTCTGCGGTGGTGTGTTCGGCAGTCTGCAAAGAGTGGACTGTCGCCTCATCTGCAGCGCCGGATATATCGAGCACCGTTGACGAATCCGAGATGGGCATCTGCTGCTCTACCTCACCATGGTGCGTGTCACCACGGTAGAGAAATGCCCAGGAATCAGGATTGGCTGCTTGGTATCCAAGACTATCTAACAGTCTCAATGTGCGAGATGCGTCTTCAATCTCGCGTTTGGTTGGAGCCCCGCCCGGTGCCATATCGACAGTATTTCCATGGCTATGTTGCTTTGTTGCCTCGCTCATTGATGCTCTGAGTAACACGCTTCGTGCCACAGTGATTAGCCCGCGTGGACTGAGTTCTAGACCTCCAAAATCTGAATGCTCGCCATTGGACGATCCAACCTCAGTAAATTGTGCATGCGTTGCATCATTCACACGAGGGCAGAGTTCTGGTAAATAGCCGAAGAGGAAGTCAGAAGGGACAGTATCCTCATTCCAAACGGCGCTCCATATCGCCTGTTGCGAAGCTCGGCTCAAGGCCATCAGCATATTTTTCTTCTCCGCATGCAATGTGCTGCGCAAACGGCCGCCAGCAGATGAGAAAACGAAACCGGCTGGCACATCATGAAAACGCATCACCAAATCAGCAAGATCTTCGGTACCAAACAAAGTATCGCGTTGCGTAACATTCGGCCATACCCCCTCTTGCAAAGTAGGAAGCCACACCAAAGGCCAGCGCTGTGCCTCCGCCGCTGCTCCAGCTGGCGTGGTCAAGGTCACCGCATGCTCCACCGGTCCGATGTGTGCCAAGGAATCCGCTTCGATTTGCATGCCTGAGACCTGCGTAATAAATGCATCAACATTGTTGAAGGTCTGTGTGCCAGAAGCAAATTGGAACAAACGCATCATTGCATCAAGGCGGTCATTGGCGAGCTCGCCTCGATGTGTGGCAGATAGTGACTCACGTTGCCACTCACTTGCTAGTCCACAGGCATCCCAAGCTTGCCACAACACATATTCTGGTTCAGAAACATCCAAAGCAGAAATCCCTGAACACACTTTGTGCAATATGTCGCATAAGCGTCTCAAAGCATCAACGTCAGCATCGTGTCCATGTTTTGAGGCGATCGCGTCCATCATATTCAGCAGATTTTCCCGATCTTGCTGTTCAGAAAGCAGTAGTACTGCATACATAGAAGATCGATTGAGTGCTCCCTTCGTTTGGGAGCGCGAACGTCCTGTAGCAGTCAGAGAATCGTCGACAACTATGCCTCGTTCATCGAAGCGTTGCTGCCTCATGGCTTCGATGCCCTCGTGAAGACGCTTCCACACGAGCATCAGTTGCGAGGCTTTAGAAGCGTCTGAAGATTCAGAACTGCGATTATCTTGATCTCTTATCTTGTCATTGAACGCGACCATATTCACGGAGATTTTTTCTCCGTCAGTTCGGTCCGTACTCGAAGATGCGTCAGAATATGCAGTTAGATTATCGAGTTTGGCCAAAGCCACACATGAATCCATCAGCATATCGAGGCGCTGCAAACGCACTGGTCGTTCACCTGCGCCCTCAGGCATCTTCGCCATAACAAGCGGGCTCGAAAGCACAGCTCTGATGCGATTACGAATCCACTGAGCTTGAGTATCACTATCTGGAATCGTTTGCGTGCTACCAGCGACATCGCCTGAATGAGTGTTACACCGCCGCTCCGCTAATTCAATCAGAGCAAATAAACCTTGTACAACAGGTTCTTCCCTAAGGGGTCTAGTAACTGAAGAATACCGAACCGGTACACCCTCTTGACGTAGCCGCTGCCCGAAGCTCTCTACCGTCACATTATCGTGAGCGATAACCGCCATATCGTTCCAATCTCTGTCATTCGCCAAAGATTCGTGCTTAATCTGCCAAACTACGTGAGCCAGTTCTTCCTCTGGAGTATGGAATAGATGCGCTTGGATGCTACCGTCCTTAGACGTACCATTCTCAGCACTGAGCTTTCGGATAGGCAGCGATCCTTCCCACTGCGGGAGTTTCCCTGGCCTTCGAGGTAGAGCTGTGTTTTCTTGCTCTTCGCTGGGTATGCTCAACGAAACTCTGGCCGCCACTAAATCCAGATAGCTATGACTTTGTTGCTCTGTTAGGTTAGCCGCATCCAACAAAGGTCTCGCCGGCAAAAGAATTCTTTTAGCATTCAAACGACCCAGCTGACACGCATTATCGAAAAGATGAGCGTGAGCTCGCTGGGCATTGTCCATATTGAGCACCTCAGCATGTTTCTGGCTGGTAAGCCCAGTAGTTATGCGCAGATCAAGGTATTCAGGGTACGAACCTCTGAACACCTGCACTGCTTCATCGCTATTGCCCACTAATATCAGAGAACACCCATGCTTGTGGACTGATTCAGACGGTGCTGATTCAGACAGCGCCTGCAGCAATGACATCCCCGCGAGAGTGACATCTTGCCAATCATCAACAACTAACAATTTCGGGATACGCAGCAATTGAGGGTTGCTTCGGACTGCTTGTGCAGCCTCAACTAACAGCCGAGATGAGTCCAAACGAGCCTCGTCGGGGTATGTGCTTTCTATATGTTCGGCGTATTCACGCCACAAGCTGAAAGCCAAACGCCATTGTATTTCGAGTGATGACCGCTCCTGCTCGGGCAACATAGTTGTTTGCAGAGCATCTATGACCTCTTGCTCGTCGTCAAATTCCAAACCTAGTTCGTTGATACGGGCGAGAGTGTCACGTAGCTGGGCCACGAAGTCGGCTCTGATGGCATCCGATAATGTGGGCAAAGAATCCAATCCGCCATCGCTCTGTTGCATGCTGCGCATAAACGCGCCGGATTGATATTGCTCACCACTCGTTCCTATTGATTGTTGCAAGTCTCTGCCGGTAAGCATATTGACCCAGGATGGGACATTACCGTAATACTTGCGTAGTAGGCCACAAGATTCACATGAATCTCCCCTAAGGACATGTTGAACATGCTGCGCTAACACGTTCCTTAAGAGTGTTTCCTGTTCCGCGCCATTAAGCAATTTCGGGATGGGCAAATGCTTGGCACGATGATCTTCATTAAGTAGACGAAATGCCAAAGCTGACAGTGTGCCAACTGGTCTTGATTGGTCGACGACTCCTCTAGACTCGATCACTTTTCTACTCATATGAGCAGCTGCTTGACGTCCTGAGACCACCATAAGGGCATTATCAACGCCGAAAATCTCAATACCTTCCAGAAGACTTGCGAGTGCAAAACTTGTTTTGCCACTGCACGGTGGTCCTGTCACCACCAAGCTTGAGGTGCTCTCACCGTTATCGTTGCGCAGTGTGCCGCTAAACAGTCGCCTTGTCAAGGACAGCGCCTGCCTTATACCTTTGTCCTCAAGATCAGTCATATCCTCAAGAATATGACCTGGTCTGTCCGTCCTCACGGAACCTTCAGAGATCAGCACATACAGGATTGAGCTATTGCATAGTTTGCTGTCGGCAACTGCCTAAACGCGATGCCCCGACTGGGCTTGTCATCAGTCATCTCTGGGACCGTAATAGTCAGACCTACACAGGATTTCAACAAACATCAATACGGCTATTCGTCGCTTTGGCGGATAGTGTGAACGACTGCGACAAAGACTGTTCCTCAAAAGCTGACACGGCGAGGATATGTTAAGGCATCGGTCATGGATGTTGTTGCGGAATGTATCCATACCCTGCCTGAGATAGGTAAGTAAGTATTCGTACCGCCAAGACGGTGCACTGCAGCGTAACTTTACGACACGGGAGATTATGAAAACATCAACATACGGCTGGGCGATGAAGTTCTCTTTGCTGTCGATATCCATGCTCTTAACCTCATACAATGCCATCGCCGGAGCATTACCTGCCCTTATTCAGCAGTTTCCAGAGCAATCTCGAACCAATGTGGAGCTATTAACTACTGCTCCGACTTGCGCAATGATTGTGATGATTATTGTTTCTGGATTACTGGCTAAATCAGTAAGCGACCGCACTCTGGTAGTTACCGGTATTTCAATAGCCACCATATTCGGTATCATTCCCTTCTTCATGACTAACAATTTCTGGTTGATTATGGCCTCACGCATCGGTTTGGGCATCGGTCTCGGTCTCATTAATTCCTTGGCTGTAAGCATGATTGGCAAATATTTTTCAGGAGAAGAACGTGCCACACTGATGGGCTTCCGCAGCGCTTTTGTATCCTTGGGACAGGCCACATTAACACTGATTGCAGGTTTCCTACTCAATATGGGCTGGCACGGACCGTTCCTGCTGTACCTATTGGCAATTCCTGTATTGATACTCTTTGTGTCTTTCGTGCCCAAAGAACCAGTACAACGCACTTCTGAAGCAGTTTCTGATCCAGGTGACAAGCAGCATATTAACGGGTCGATTTTGGTAATAACTGTATTCCTATTTTTCACAGTCACGATGTATACAGGTGTGACTGTCAGGTTATCTTCGATCATTACCGCCTCAGGCTTCGGCAGTATGCAACAGGCCAGTACACTGCTGAGCGTTATGGTATTTTGCGGGATGCTGATGGGATTCGCCTTCGGCAGGGTTCATCGTGCACTCAAACGCCAAACACTGACCCTTGGCGTGGTGTTCCTTGCCGTCGCTTGCTATATCGTGTATTTTGCCCCCAATTTCCCGATTCTGTGCATAGGTGCGCTGATAGCAGGTTTGTCATACCCAACAATGATCGCCTACTGCTTCAACAAAATTAACGAAGTCTGCCCACCACACTCGTTAAATCTATGTACTTCAGTGGTGTTAGTAGGCTGTAACCTCAGTATTTTCACAGCTCCGTACATGCTGAAACTTGCTGCCATGGTCACTTCTTCCGACGCTTTGCAATCGCCCTTCATCGTCTATGGTCTACTAATGACCGCTCTTGCCCTTGGATACGGCTTGTGGTTCGCACGACGCAAACCGCAAGGGATAGAATCATAGCAATGAGAATAGGCGGTGACTGTCGCCACAGTAGTCACCGAAGTTAGGGGCATCTGATGTCTTGGGGAACTATCATTACCATCGTTGTAATTGCTGCGATTTCTATAGTGTTGTCCATATTTTTCAGCGTTAAACGACGCTTAGACAAGAAGTCGCAATCGGAGCCAAATCCTGAACTACGTCAGGCTTATCAAGAAATTCGTAGGCAGATTGACCAAGGTCACGCTGCCTCTGGACGTTTCTTGTAAAAACTGCATTTTTGCAGCATGACCACAGTACCCTTCAAAAGTTCATGCCCATACGGGCTGGTCGGTATCAGGAGGAGCACCAATTTCGGATATCGCTTGATCTATTGATGCTTGAACGGTGAGATGTGCGGCGTCGATTCTATCCAGTCGAAACCATCTGATGGCCTGCTTCTGATGACAATATGCAACGAGATAACAGATACCAAAAGTTTTACCCAACAATTGTGGGTCAACGCGGCGCTCAGTCGCATGTCCATTCAAATCTGTATAACGCATGGATACAGTACGTCTCGTTGCCAACGCATTTTCAAGTATCCGCTGTACTTGCGCATTGACACGCTGTTCTTCCTCAGTGTAGTTAATCCATACTCTTCCCGCTAAACGTTGTGCTCGTCACCGCAGGTTTCCAGAGAGTCCATACATTTTTCACAGCATGTTGAATATGTTACCGAGATGTTGAAGGCTGTTCACACACCGGTGGTCTTGGTAGCGCATAGCGGTGCAGGCGCTGTTGCCACAGCGGTGGCAGCGCGGATCATGTAAGTATCGGAATGAATAGCCTGGCAATACTCACATGACCACCCACATTTGCATGCTGTTGCTCACTGATTACTGTGACAGTCTCGTGGCCCACTCCTGCAACTGCTTAGCCTGATTCTGTCGGATCACAGAGAATCGTAGTTCAGACTCCCCAGAGTAGACAAAAAGCGGCATGGTCATCCGCTCTATTCCCCGACGTTGGCGCATCCACGATGTCTGCCTCTGCACACTCTGGATTCTCGATCTTCGAGTAACCACCCAGAACAGAGCGAAACCCCGTGCACCCGAGACAACGATTCGATGGTCGTCCAGTAACTGGAATCCTTCGTATCTTCCCCGCAGCCAACGTAACAAACTCCACAAAGCACCGAGAATCAGAGGAAGTAACGCCCACCACAGCAATATTTCTTCATGCTTGATTACTGCGAATAGTACAACCGACAGCACGGCCAATGTCGTCGTTACCCAAGGCACAAATAGTAGATATCGTGTCAGATGACGAGCAGTGCGTTGTACATGAGGATTGGGAATGTCCCATTGAGGCAACACTCGTGCAAGCGTATCAATGAGTTCTCGCTGTCTGATGACTGGCAATACACTGATGCTAGTGGAGTCTCCGTCGTCGTCTTCACCGTGTGAGGCGCTGAGTGCCAGAGTGACAGAATTCAAGTGCAACATGCGACGAATCACTGATTGTTGAATGCCTACGCTCTGGATTCTGTCTACAGGAACAGTCACTCTTCGCCTGGTCATCAGCCCGCGAACGATGACCAAATCATCCTCTCTGCGCCACACTTCAAAACCATAAAATTGCAGCATACTGTTGGCCACACTCACCAACATGATCGAAACCACCAAAAATAGCACCAGCAATATCACCACGAGCACTCCACCCCTGAGAAAACTGCTTACCGTGCTCGCCGCTTCGTCGAAAAGCTGCTCTGAAACCACGTCTCTGACTCTGTCAAACAGTCCGAACAACGCCACAATTGCAGCAAGAAACCGTAAATCGGTGAGAGCGTACAACAAGATATCTGAGGTCGAAGCTCTGTAGAGTCTTGTACCTTGCACCTGAGCCTGTTCAGGCTGTTGTACGCCCTCAGTTGATGCACTACCTCCGGCAGGCAGAGTCTCTGCAGAAAACTCTTCATGCGTTGCAGCACTATCTAAGCGAGACGAGTGTGATGCATTCCTCAAATGCTCAAGCTCATACTGCACCTTGGATGGCACCGCTTTGAGCAACATATCAGCGGAGGTTATTCCTGCACTAGCAATGTTGAGCTTTACCACCGAAAACGGTTTGTAATAGAAGGGCTCATCACTACTTATCGCATGAATATGCGAGTAGGCGATAATATTGTGCTTACGCACTACGATGCCAGAATGGTATTCAACTGATTCGCCGGTCAAACGGTATTTAGTGTTGAGATAACTCAGCAACGGAGCAATAACGCAAGCGCAGAGCACTATGGCCGTACCGACGGCCCAGATTGTCCAACGTGGCGGATTAAAGCGAAAAAGAATCACCGCAACTGCAATAATCAACGATACGCTGCTTTTGATGCCATCTATAGCATCTACAACCAACGCCAAAGGATGCAGCAGCCGCCAATCCCCAATCTGTTGATTGCCTTGGTCAGACTGGTTGTCCTGGTCAGACAGTTCATCCTGGCTTATATTCGCTGTTTGCATGCTCACAGGTCTGCCTTTTCAATACGAACCTTGGCAGTGATTTGGCTCACCACGCTTAGGGCATCATCAACGTCCAAGGCATCGATGGTGTGCGAGCCTACAGCTGTATGAACTTCAACGGACATAAGAGAGAATGCACGTAGCAATGGACCTTGCTTCGTCTCCACATGTTGAACGCGGCTATAGGGAACCACTGTCAGATTTCGAAAGAACCAACCCTTGCGGATTGAGACTTCGTGTTCGCCAAGAATGAATCGATTCACAGCATATTCGTATCTCGACAGGAATGGTCGCACCACAAGATCAAGAATTGAAAGGATAGCAGCCACACATACAATTACTCGTTGCCAAAAACCCCACCACCCAATATGTATCAATATTCCGGCCGCAACTGCGCAGATAAGCAACACCACAATATCTGAAATCGCAGAGGACAGAAACCATACACGTATTACTCTGCGTGGAAGCCTATTCCAGCGTTCCTCATTATCCCAATCTGTATATTCCGCTTGCAATTGCTGAGAATCTTCAACATTTCTATTGAAATCAGCACTGTTATCCTGATACAAATACCCAACTCCTCTGAGTCGCGACACGATTGATTCGTGTATCTGTGACTTTTCTCCCGCATTAACCCTAACAGTCGCAATTCTTGAGGCCGAATTCTCATTGTGTAGGGATTTTCAAATAGAACGCCAACCAGTAAGAATTACTCCGTTGCAATAACGCCATTCATCTCAGACCAAACCATGCTGCAACTTGAAAATCCCTACACAAACGGATATCCAGATACTGATAGCTAGCAATATCCCACGAAAAATGGTGTTTTACCACACACAAAAGGGGTCTGATTGCGTGTACACGCAATCAGACCCCTGCAATCACCAACCCACCCAACAGCGAATCAGTGTCACTCTCGTATTTTAGAGAGCTGTGTCACTTGGCGTTGTATCATCAGTGCCGCCTAGTCCGGACTGACCTCCCTGGTCATTGAGGAAGTCATCAGGATTGAAGTCATCTCCGAGCTTGAGATCCCCAAAATCAATATTGGAGAAATCAACATCACTCAAATCTGCATCACTCAAGTCGACATCACTTCCGTCACCACCCAAGCCGAAGTTTGGATAGATCGTGTCACGAATAGCCTTATCTGGCTCCACAACAGCATTGTGATAACGAGCAAGTCCAGTTCCAGCAGGAATGAGCTTACCAATGATGACGTTCTCCTTAAGACCCTTCAAATCATCAACCTTCTGGCTCAACGAAGCTTCTGTGAGCACACGAGTTGTCTCCTGGAAGGATGCCGCAGAGAGCCATGAATCAGTCGCCAGGGAAGCCTTGGTAATACCCATCAGCTCAGGACGACCAGCCGCCGGACGACCGCCATTCTTCACAGCTTTGATGTTCGCAGCCTTGAATCGTGACTGATCAGCCAGCTCGCCTGGGAGCAGGTCGGTGTCGCCAGAATCAATCACCGTCACGCGGCGAAGCATCTGGTGGACGATAACCTCAATATGCTTATCGTGGATATCCACACCCTGTGAGCGATATACATTGTGAACCTCTTCCACAATGTTTACCTGAGCTGCACGAGGACCAAGGATTCGCAGGATCTTCTTCGGATCCATTGAACCCTCAATGAGCTGTGTACCTGCCTCAACTCGATCGCCGTCTTTGACCAGCAAGGGGGCGCGACGAGTCACGGTGTAAGCAATCGGCTCGACTGACGAATCATCGGGGCTCAGCGTAACCTGACGGCCACGGTCAGTATCCTCAATCTTGATAATTCCTGGGAACTCGGCAATAGGTGCTTCGCCCTTAGGAGTACGAGCTTCGAAAAGCTCGGTCACACGAGGAAGACCCTGAGTGATATCCGAAGCTGAAGCAACACCACCGGAGTGGAAGGAACGAAGTGTCAACTGAGTACCAGGCTCGCCGATGGACTGTGCTGCAACAATACCCACTGCCTCACCAACATCAACCAACTTGTTGGTAGCTAGTGACCATCCGTAGCACTTGGCACACACGCCGCGCTTAGATTCACAGGTCAGCACGGAACGCGCTTTGACTTCCTCAACACCATGAGCTACGAGATCACGTAACACATCCATGGACAGTGCATCACCGCTCTTGTACAGAACCGTTTTGCTATCTTTTGGATCTAGCACATCGGAGGAAAGCAGACGGGAGTATGGGCCACCGTCAGCGTTCTTCACGAGCACCAAGTTACCTGCTTCGTCACGCTCTGCGACCTTCATCGGCAGACCACGCTTAGTACCGCAATCCTCTTCACGCACAATAACGTCCTGAGAAACATCAACCAGACGACGTGTGAGGTATCCCGATTCTGCAGTACGTAGTGCCGTATCAGCCAGACCCTTACGAGCACCGTGCTGAGAGATGAAGTACTCCAGCACTGATAGACCATCACGGTAGTTCGACTTGACTGGACGAGGAATAATCTCGCCCTTCGGGTTTGCCACAAGACCACGCATACCAGCAATCTGACGAATCTGCATCCAGTTTCCGCGGGCTCCAGACTGCACCATGATGTTCACATTGTTGTCAGAAGTGAAGTGCTGCTGCATCGCGTCTGCAACCTTATCGGTGCATTCGGTCCACAGGTTAATCAGCTCTTGACGACGTTCTTCATCAGTTAACAGACCCATATCAAACTGTGCATTAACCTTATCGGCTTGCTTCTCGTAGCTCTGCACGATTTCATCGCGCTCAGGTGGCGCCACGATATCCGAGAATGCCATAGTTACGCCGGACCACGGTGCACGGGTAAAGCCAAGATCCTTGAGCGCATCAAGGGTAGCTGCAACCTGTGCTGTGGAGTAGCGGGTAGCGATGTCATCAACGATGCCAGCAAGCTTGCCTTTAGCAACCTGCTCATTAATGAAGGGGTAGTTAGTTGGCAGAGTTTCATTGAACAGAATGCGTCCGTAGCTAGTGGCGAAGAGGTATGAGCCATCGCTCAGACGCTCTTCCTTCACTACATCTGGGCTGCCTGGCTCTGGGTCTACAACCTTGAGTTCGCTTGGTTCCCAATTCTTTGAAGGTACAAAATCGGAAGCCACTCGAATGAGTACCTTCGACTGCATCTCGATTTCGCCGAGATCCAAGGCCATATGCGCCTCAGCGAGAGTGCTGAAGATACGTCCCTGTCCCTTGGCTCCGTCCTTACCAGTAGTCAAGTAATAGAGACCCAGAATCATATCCTGAGAAGGCATAGTCACCGTGTGACCATCAGCTGGCTTAAGAATATTGTCAGATGCCATCATCAACGAGCGTGCCTCGGCTTGTGCCTCAGCGCTCAAAGGAAGATGGACTGCCATCTGGTCACCATCGAAGTCGGCGTTGAAAGCAGCGCAAGCCAGAGGTGGAAGATGAATTGCCTTACCTTCAACCAAAATCGGCTCGAAGGCCTGTATGCCCAGACGATGCAGTGTAGGTGCACGGTTCAGCAGTACAGGGTGCTCTGAAATGACCTCTTCAAGCACACCCCACACTTCGGCATCGCCACGGTCAACCAAACGCTTGGCACTCTTCATATTCTGCGCATAGTTCAAATCCACCAAACGCTTAATAACGAAGGGCTTGAACAATTCCAATGCCATTGGCTTTGGCAGACCACACTGATGCATACGCAGGCTAGGTCCAACCACGATCACCGAACGACCTGAATAATCGACGCGCTTACCGAGCAGGTTCTGACGGAAACGTCCCTGCTTGCCTTTGAGCATATCGGAAAGAGACTTGAGCGGACGATTAGAAGCACCGGTAACAGGGCGTCCACGGCGACCATTATCGAAGAGTGAATCCACAGCTTCCTGCAGCATTCGCTTCTCGTTGTTGAGCATAATCTCAGGAGCACCTAGCTCGATAAGACGCTTCAAACGGTTGTTACGGTTGATAACACGACGGTATAGATCGTTGAGATCAGAAGTCGCGAATCGTCCACCATCAAGCTGCACCATAGGACGTAGATCAGGAGGGATAACTGGAACAACATCCAAAACCATAGCCTCAGGACTATTGCCATTGGATAGGAAGGCGTTAACAACTTTCAGACGCTTGAGAGCACGAGCTTTACGCTGGCCAGTACCTGTCTCAATCTCCTCGCGAAGTTCCTTCGACGATGATTCAAGATCAAATGCCTGTAGACGCTTCTTAATAGCTTCTGCGCCCATGCAACCTTCGAAGTAATCGCCGTAACGATCCTCCATTTCACGCCACAGATCGACATCACCTTCCATGTCGCCTGGCTTAAGGCTCTTAAAGCGGTCGAATACGGCACTCAAACGCTGAATTTGATCGTCATAGCGCTGGCGGATTGAAGCCATGTCGCGCTCTGCGCCGTTTCGCAGTTTGGACTTCACAGCACCCTTGGCTTCTCCTGAAGCCTCAAGCTCTGCCAAGTCTTCTTCGATTTTCTTAGCGCGTTTCTCAATCTCGTTATCGCGCGCCTTCTCGAGATGATTAATCTCAGTATCGAACTCATCCTGAAGATCTGGAAGATCTTGATGACGCTGATCCTCATCAACTTTCGTCACCATATACGCAGCGAAGTAGATAACCTTTTCTAGATCCTTCGGCGCAATATCCAGAAGGTATCCCAGACGCGACGGCACACCTTTGAAGAACCAAATGTGAGTCACAGGAGCAGCTAGCTCGATGTGTCCCATACGCTCACGACGCACGCGCGAACGGGTGACTTCAACACCGCAGCGTTCGCAGACGATGCCTTTGAAACGAACACGCTTGTATTTGCCACAAGCACATTCCCAATCGCGTGTAGGTCCAAAGATTTGTTCTCCGAACAGACCGTCCTTCTCAGGCTTCAAAGTACGGTAATTAATAGTTTCAGGCTTCTTTACCTCACCGAAGCTCCAGCTGCGGATATCCTCTGCCGTAGCCAGGCCGATTCTCAGTTTGTCAAATGCGTTGACGTCCAGCACTCTATGTCCTGTCTTTCGCTTGTTACTGCTTGTACGTTCTTAAGGGGCTGTGCGGGTGGGTTGTGTATCCCTTCACCCGCACGCCATATGAACCTGCGTTCAGCGGTATTCCGGTTCTGAATCATTCGATGACATTGCAGCACCCGCATCTGGCCTTGCGCCGATGTTGAAACCGAGGTCATTTGATGCAGAGGCCGGATCGTCGTCCTCATCCTTCATGTCAATGGCTACACCTTCGGCATTGAGCACTTCGACATTGAGAGACAGAGACTGCATTTCCTTAAGCAGCACCCTGAAGGACTCTGGAATACCTGCAGGAGGAAGGTTGTCACCCTTTACGATGGCCCCATAGACGCGCACACGCCCGTCAACATCATCAGACTTGGTAGTCATCATTTCGTGCAGCGTGTAGGCGGCACCATAAGCCTCGAGTGCCCACACCTCCATCTCGCCGAAACGCTGTCCACCGAACTGAGCTTTACCACCAAGTGGCTGCTGGGTAATCATCGAGTAAGGACCAGTTGAACGTGCGTGGATTTTATCGTCCACGAGGTGGTGGAGCTTCAGCATGTACATGTAGCCCACCGAAATTGGCTTAGTGAAAGGCTCACCGGTACGGCCGTCATACAACACAGCCTTGCCGTGGTCTCCTACAAGATGCTCACCATCACGGTTTGGCAATGTGGTTGTCAGCAGACCGTGCAGCGCATCCTGACGGACACCATCAAAGACTGGTGAAGCGACAGGAGTGTCTGGGTCGGCCTTCTCAGCGCCTGCTGGGATGTGTTTCTTCCACTCTGCCTCGAGATTCGGATCGAGGTTGATATCCCATCCTGCATGAGCAATCCATCCAAGATGCAGCTCAAGAACCTGTCCGAGGTTCATTCGGCTTGGCACACCCAATGGGTTGAGCATGATGTCGATAGGAGTACCATCCGGCAGGAATGGCATATCTTCTTCCGGCAGGATACGTGAGATAACACCCTTGTTGCCGTGACGGCCTGAGAGCTTATCACCCTGAGTAATCTTGCGGTGCTGCGCGATATATACGCGAATCATTTGATTTACACCGTTTGGCAGCTCGTCGCCATCTTCTTCGGCATCCTCGCGTGATACCTCTTTGACTGCAATAACAGTTCCAGTCTCACCGTGAGGCACTCGGAGCGACGTATCGCGAACTTCGCGGCTCTTCTCACCAAATATGGCGCGGAGCAGTCGTTCTTCAGGGGTCAACTCAGTTTCGCCCTTCGGAGTGACCTTACCCACGAGAATATCGCCAGCTTCAATTTCAGCACCGATGCGAATCACGCCACGCTCATCAAGGTTAGCGACCGCGTCTTCACCAACATTTGGCAAATCGCGAGTAATTTCCTCGGAGCCCAGCTTCGTCTCACGAGCATCGATTTCGTATTCTTCGATGTGAATCGAGCTCAGCGTATCGTCCTGAACCAGACGCTGAGAAATAATCACAGCATCCTCGTAGTTGTAGCCATTCCAAGGCATGAATGCTACCAACAGATTCTTGCCGAGAGCCATCTCACCGTTTTGAGTGGCAGGACCATCAGCTAGCACTGAACCAGCTTCAACACGTTCACCATCTTTAATCGTTGGCACTTGGTTGTAGCAGGTGGTCTGGTTGGAACGTTGGAACTTGGAAAGCTTATAGCTTGACTGAGTACCGTCGTCGTTCAGGACGCGAATGATGTCACCAGAAACGTAAGTGACTACACCTGGCTTGTCAGCCAAAATCACATCGCCTGAATCAACTGCAGCACGCCATTCAGAGCCTGTTCCCACCAGCGGACGCTCAGACTTAATGAGTGGAACTGCCTGACGCTGCATGTTGGTCCCCATCAGTGCTCGGTGGCCCTCATCATGCTCTAGGAAGGGAATCAGCGAAGCACCCAGCGAAACCATCTGACGTGGAGAAACATCCATGTAGTCGACCTGCTCGACCGGCACATCCTCTGCTTCACCCTCACTGTCTCGCACCAAAGCTGTGGACTCGACCAGATGACCCTTGTCGTCAATAATCTGGTTGGCCTGAGCAATCACATGCTCAGCCTCTTGATCGGCAGTCATGTAGGTAATCTCATCAGTCAGCTGACCATTGTCTACCTTGCGGTATGGGGTCTCGATGAATCCGAAGGGATTGATACGACCGAAGGTAGCCAGTGAGCCAATCAGACCAATGTTCGGTCCTTCAGGGGACTCGATTGGGCACATACGACCAAAGTGAGAGGGGTGAACGTCTCGCACTTCCATCGAAGCGCGGTCGCGGGAAAGGCCGCCAGGGCCCAGAGCGGACAGACGACGCTTATTGGTCACACCTGCAAGTGGGTTGTTCTGATCCATGAACTGCGAGAGCTGCGAGGTTCCGAAGAATTCCTTGATTGTCGCGTTCACTGGACGGATGTTAATCAACGACTGTGGGGTGATAGCTTCCGCATCTTGAGTAGTCATACGTTCACGAACCACACGCTCCATACGGGATAGACCTGTACGCAGCTGATTCTGAATGAGCTCGCCGACCTGACGGATACGACGGTTACCGAAGTGATCGATATCGTCCACATCCACGCGCAGATCAACAGCTTCTCCGTTACGTGAACCAGGGAAAGTCTTGTCTCCAGCGTGCAAAGTTACCAAGTACTTGATGGTGGCGATGATATCGTCGCGGTTAAGGCTGCGATCGTTAAAATCAGCTTCAAGACCGAGCTTGCGGTTGATCTTGTAGCGGCCAACGCGGGCGAGATCGTAACGCTTCGTATTGAAGTAGAAGGAATCTAGCAGGTTGCGTCCTGCTTCAGGAGTTGCGGTGTCTGAAGGACGAATCTTGCGATACAGATCAGTTAATGCTGCATCCTGATTGTCGATGGACTCCTTTTCCAAAGCATCCAACACCAGTGGATATCCTTGGAAGGACTCTTTGATTTCAGACTTGGTCATGCCAATGGCTTCGAGGAACACGATGGCGGACTGCTTACGCTTACGGTCAACACGTACGCCTAGGACATCACGCTTATCGATTTCAAACTCAAGCCATGCTCCGCGGCTTGGAATAATTTTCGCTCCGAAAACTTCTTTATCGGTTGTGCGGTCGCGGTTACGGTCGAAGTACACACCTGGGGAACGCACCAGCTGTGAAACGATAACGCGCTCAGTTCCACCAATAATAAAAGTTCCATGAGGTGTCTGCAGTGGAAAATCACCCATGAATACAGTCTGTGACTTGATTTCCCCTGTGTCGCCGTTCTCAAACTCAGCATTCACATATAGTGGTGCAGAGTAAGTGTAATCCTTTTCTTTGCATTCGAGCACCGTGTGACGTGGCTCCTCGAAATAAGGATCTGAGAATGCGAGGCTCATCGTCTGGGCGAAGTTCTCAATTGGTGAGATCTCCTTGAATACTTCATCGAGCCCTGAGATGTGTCCAACCGTGTTGGTCCCATCACGCTCATCCTCTTCAACACGCTTCTTCCAGCGCTCATTGCCGATCAGCCAATCGAAGCTATCGGTCTGTACGCCCAACAGGTATGGGACGTCAAGTGGCTCTTGAATTGAGCCGAAGTTCACGCGGTTCGGTGCCTTGTGAAGTCTGATGTCTTCTTCATCAGCGCGTGCGTATGTTTGTGTGCTATTTCTTGCAGCTTTGTTGGCAGCCAAAGTAGACTTTCCTTATCGCTCGCTATGTTCGATGGATCGTTGCTTGCCTGGAAAACGCCTCATGGCCACCATATGCCTATTCGCGGGCATTTCCCCAATGATGCATGCCCGCTATATGACACACTTCACGCAGAAACAAAAGAATAGCACACCTTACCGAATCTCACAAGCACGACATATTACTGCCAATCTCTCTAATCGTCACGCAAACAAAGGTGACTTTACATGCGGTGTATCTGCAATGACACACCGTCTACTGCACACCATGAAAATCAGACTTTACTGCACCACTACGGAGACTGGATCAGACTGGACTTTGTCGTTGCTTTTCATGGAGAGCTTGGCTACATACGTACCTCTATTAACATTAGGCAGAGTAGCATCCTGCTGACACTGTTCCCCCGTAGCATTGGCATTCCAAGTAATAGTCTGGATGTCTTTGTCATTACCAGCCATAAGCAGCATGCGCGAATCTACGGGGCAAGAGTCCGAACGCCAAATTGTCTCATTGCCGGATGTTATCGTCAGCACCCGCGAAGCGTTGGAGCCATCGATAAGGCAACTCGCAGCTCCGTGATGCTTAATAGTCACAGTAAATTTTACAGAGCCAGCGAGTGACAACGTTGCTGAGCTTGCACTGACGCTGAGGTCCACATCATTCGCTGTGCAATCCTTAACTCCCGAAACCTCTTTTGGACTAGGAGCCGCCTGACGAGCAATAGCATTGATGTCGTCCTTATTAATGGCGTAATTAATTGCACTAACCCCACGAACAAGAAGCCAACCAAAGCCCCAACACAAAGCGATTATTACGACCGCGAGTATGCCGGCTACAATCCTTCGACGACGATATATCCGGCGTTGTCTTGCACTGATCCTTCGCTTGGCCATAGTGCCGAGTGTACGACGAGAGCCGTAACAGTTGCACGTTAACGCGCTCAATCAGGCAATGAAATAGAAGAATCTCGATGAATCACAATAAGACCATCGTCATCTAGAGAAGCTAAACAAGCATCCAACTGACCAGGAACAGACCACAACTGGTCAATCTCTATGCGACTCACCCGTGCATGTGCAGGTCGACCGCGTAATGCATCGAGAATGATACCTCTCACTTGTCGATCAGTACCTTTGAAATGTTGTCGTGGTCTTGTAGGGCGATTACCGAGTCCAGGCTTACCTGCCGCTTTAAAAGTACACCACTGAGCGAGAGGACAAATATCGCACAACGGCCTTCTAGCAGTACACAGCAAAGCTCCCAGTTCCATCAAGGATTGATTCCATAAAACCGATTCACGGAGTTCATCTGGTAACACCATCGAAGCCAAGCTTCGTTCTTCCACAGAAGAAGAGCCACCTTGTGACTCCACACCAAGAAATACTCGAGAAAGCACTCGTCGAATATTAGTGTCTATTACGGCGATCCTCTCGCCGTACGCAAAGCTCATTACTGCACTCGCCGTGTAATCTCCAACTCCAGGCAAGCTGGTGAGCTCCTCATATGTTCGTGGCAATTCATCATGGTACTGTTCACTCACCACACGCGCGCAAGCTTGTAATCGCAGTGCACGTCGCGGATATCCTAACTTTCCCCAAGCAGTTATTACGGCGGCAGGACTAGCTTCTGCGAGTGCACGAGCATCCGGCCATATATCCATCCAAGCTTTCCAATAAGGAACAACTCTGCTCATTTGAGTTTGCTGGCTCATCACCTCTGAAACCAGAACTCCCCAAGGCGTCGTCCTCCCGAAACGCCACGGCAAATCACGTTTGTTGATTTCCCACCAAGAACATAGCTGCTGCCGCATCTGGCTGGTGTTCAATGAAATACCGTCAGCAGTAATGTCTTCAATGCCGTATCCGCTGCGTTCTCGGTGCGCTTGCTGATTTTCATGTTCTGCCGTCATATGCCCATCACGATTGACCAGCCTAGCCGATATCAGATTATCTACAATCAACAAGCGCTCACAGCGATAGGATGTGTTGAAATCAAGAAGCGAAGCATGAGCTGTCGTTCTTCACTTCTATTCTTGCCCATGTGAGCAATGAGGAACAAAGAACACACACTGGAAGTGCACGTGAGCACGGTAATACCGCATCTACAGCAGGCAGTGAAGAAGCTGTCGAAGCTATGTATGAGTATGGGTACCGCAAATCTACTATCCGGACCGACGAATTAGTAACTGATGCTCATGGCAACCCAATTAGCGTTGTTGACGCGATGCTCAAAGCCGAGGACGCTGCCAAATCCACGACGCACACCCCACATCTGTGCTACTACTCTCCTAGAATTCCAGGTAATACCGGCTCAGCTATCAGACTGTGCGCAGTAACTGGAACGATCTTGCATCTAGTAGAACCCTTAGGTTTCAATCTGCACGACACCAAACTTCGCAGAGCTGGTCTGGATTATCACGATATGGCACATGTGGTGTTGCATCCAAACTTCGAAAGTTTGGTTGACTCTATGCCCGACTCACGCATCATCGCCTTTACCGCGAATGCCACAAAGCTCTACACAGAGATTCAATATCGTCCCACAGATATTCTGCTCTTTGGCCCTGAGCCAGGCGACATTCCCGATCCGATGGATATTATGGGTGGCCCGCATGTGGCGGAACAGGTTCGCTTGCCTATGCGCCCGTCGCTGCGAAGTCTCAATCTCACCAATTGTGCTTCAATCGCTATATACGAAGCATGGCGACAACTCGATTTCGCCGGCGGGAACTGAATGCCTCGTCGTCCATGAGGACACTCACCCGCAGTGTGCGTAGTTGCACCTATATAGGCATCATCAAGCGATTAGTAGATTCAGCATTCCGAAGAATCCACCGCTGAGCTATATAAGACGTCGGAACGTGGCTACGCACATCATGTCATTATTTAGCAATTAGTCAGCGTCATCGGCCGAGCACCATGTTGTCGAGAAAATATCGATGCGTGAACAGGTTATCGTTCAGTTCAGGATGGAATGAAGTGACAAGCATATTACTCTGGCGAGCAGCCACAATATGACCATCCACCTCAGCTAGTACCTCAACACCCTCCCCAACGCTTTCGATATATGGAGCTCGAATGAAGGTCATCGGTATTTCTCCGATTCCTGTAACTGCTGCTCTTGTAGAGAATGAGCCCAGTTGGCGCCCATAAGCGTTTCTTTTGGCGACAATATCCATCATGGCGAGATGACTATCGCCATCTTCAACACGCTTTGCTAACAACAACAATCCCGCACAGGTTCCAAAGACCGGTAATCCAGCAGCAATGCGTTGACGTAGGTCGTCCAGCATACCCAAATCTCGTAGCAATTTGCCCTGAACAGTAGACTCGCCACCAGGCAGCACCACACCGTCTATACCACCACTAAGATCACTGAGCTGACGTATTTGGACAGTTCTCGCGCCAAGTTGTGACAGCATACGCTGATGCTCAGCAAATGCACCTTGCAGCGCTAGAACACCAATCAATGGCCCCGTTGCAGCGCCCATCTTTCCCTTGCTCTGTGCAGCAACTTGGCTCACTTGCCACGCTCCGCCATTAATACAGCGATTTCATTTTCGTTAATACCAACCATGGCTTCACCAAGACCCTCGGATACACGCGCCACAAGGTCCCAATCCTGATAGTTGGTTGTTGCCTGCACAATCGCCGTTGCACGTTGAGCTGGATCGCCTGACTTGAATATTCCCGAACCCACGAATACACCTTCAGCACCTAGCTGCATCATCAAAGAAGCATCGGCTGGTGTCGCCACGCCACCTGCAGCAAAATTAACCACAGGCAGACGACCATTGTCATGTACTGAGCGCAACAATTCCACCGGCACTTCAAGTTCCTTAGCCTTTTCAAAGATTTCATCATCGCGCAATCCGGCCACTTCTCGAATCTGTCTGTTCATCTCGCGCATATGTCTGACAGCTTGAACCACGTCACCGGTTCCAGGCTCACCCTTAGTGCGAATCATAGAAGCACCTTCAGTAATACGACGAAGTGCCTCACCAAGGTTCTTTGCACCGCATACGAATGGCACACTGTATTGGGTTTTATCAATGTGATAGACATCATCTGCTGGTGTCAATACTTCAGATTCATCGATGTAATCAATGTCGAGAGCCTGTAGAACTTGCGCCTCAACAAAATGACCGATACGTACCTTTGCCATAACTGGAATTGAAACTGCCTGTTGGATGCCTCGTATCATTTTGGGGTCACTCATACGAGAGACACCACCAGCAGCACGAATATCAGCGGGGATCCGTTCCAGAGCCATTACTGCACATGCACCAGCATCTTGGGCAATAACAGCCTGCTCTGGCGTAGTGACATCCATAATGACGCCACCTTTGAGCATTTGGGCAAGATTCTTATTCAATTCATATCGATCATTGGTCATGAAGGCAAGGATACCCACAATCAGATTTCCAGCAAGCAACACGACCACACTCACCACAAAAATAGATAACTGCGATAAAAGTTGGGATTATGCTGCCATTTCGTCCAACATATCCCAACTTTTATCGCAGTTATCTCTCAGTATCGACTCAGATTAGTTTTTGAAGCTGTGAATTGGGGCGGGGATTCTTCCACCGCGGTTAACAAAGGCAGCACAACTCTTTTGATTGACAGCCATAATCGGGGCATGCCCCAATAAACCACCAAATTCTGCCGTATCACCCACACCTTTGCCAATGACGGGGATTACACGCACCGCGGTGGTCTTTTGGTTGATCATACCGATGGCAGATTCGTCGGCAATAATGCCCGAAATCGTAGTAGCAGTGGTGTTACCTGGAATAGCAATCATATCTAAACCTACGCTACACACGCAGGTCATCGCTTCTAACTTCTCGATTGTCAGGCACCCAGATGCCGCAGCGTCAATCATGTTTTGATCTTCTGAGACAGGGATAAACGCTCCAGAAAGACCGCCAACATAGCTAGATGCCATAATGCCGCCCTTTTTCACCTGATCGTTAAGTAAGGCAAGTGCAGCAGTTGTGCCAGGGGCACCAACCTGTTCAAGACCCATCTCTTCTAATACCTCACCTACAGAATCTCCGACAGCAGGTGTCGGAGCCAACGATAAATCGATGATGCCAAATGGTACACCAAGCCGTTTGCTTGCCTCTTGCGCAACTAATTGGCCCACACGAGTTATTTTGAATGCGGTGCGCTTTATGGTTTCACACAGCACACCGAAATCTTTTCCTCGAGCAGTTTCTAGCGCAGTACGAACTACTCCAGGACCAGAGACGCCGACATTGATAACAGCATCGCCTTCGGTAACTCCGTGGAATCCGCCAGCCATAAATGGATTGTCGTCAGGTGCATTGCAAAAAACCACCAGTTTTGAGTTGCCGGAACTATCTGAATCAGCAGTAGCTTCTGAAACCTCTAGAATCTTTCGCCCAAGCAAAGCAACTGCATCCATATCAATACCAGTTTTTGTCGAGCCAACATTCACACTCGCGCAGACCCGTTCTGTCTCAGAAAGTGCCTGCGGCAGTGATTCTATAAGTAAACGCTCCGTTGGTGTCATTGATTTGCTGACTAAAGCCGAATACCCACCGATAAAATTGACGCCAACCTCTTTAGCGATGTTATCGAGAGTATGTGCAATCTGTACATAGTCATCCACGCTGTTACAAGCACTGGCAGCAACCAATGAGATAGGTGTTACTGTAATTCGTTTATTGACGATAGGGATGCCATATTCCCTCTCAATCGCTTCTCCCGTAGAGACTAGGTTCTTCGCGTAACTGCTGATTTTCTGGTAAATATTAGTCCGAAGCGTCGCAAGATCATCGCTGGCGCAATCTAACAGGCTGATGCCCATAGTAATAGTGCGCACGTCGAGCTTTTCCTGCTCAATCATCTGATTAGTCTCGTGAACCTCCATGATATTCAACATGGCTATCTTCACCTTTCTTAGGGCTGTGGTTACGTTCTGACTGATTCCTCAGACGCGATGCATTCCGGTGAAGATCTCTTCTCGCTGACAACGAATGCGGACGCCAATTTCTTCTCCAAGGCTGTCTAAATCAGCTACAATTTCGCCAAACTCTTTGTCGGATGTGCTGTAATCAACGATCATCATCATGTTGAAGAAACCGTCGATTATAGTCTGGGAAATATCGAGAACGTTGGTCTGATGAGCAGATAGATAAGTACACACTCGTGCGATGATACCGACCGTGTCTTGTCCGACCACGGTGATTATTGCCTTATTCATGGGGGTCTCCTGAATACGCCTGGCTGAGAGTTGGGAACTCCCCCAGTATATGTGTAAGACTGCCAAAGCCTTTGATTGTCTCGTCATTCACCAGCACAACAGCATAACCCCGAGCATATGCTCGGGGTTATGCTGGAAATAGCTAGGTTGCGAACTAGGCGTCTGGACCTTTAGTACACCCGCCGAGCCGAATCCGACGCAACAGCTGCGAGTGCACGAGGCGCATGAAAACCGCGCTCGGCAAACTCATCAGCTATCTTCTGGGCAAGTTCCTCACTCCGCCCCTCATCAATGAGCGCGATGATAGAACCTCCAAAACCGCCGCCAGTCATCCTCGCTCCGTATGCGCCATTTTTGCGTGCTACATCCACAGCGACATCGAGTTCTGGGACAGTAACTTCGTAATCAGCCTTTAACGAATCGTGTGAAGCGTTGAACAAACGACCAGCTTCTTCAATCTGTCCGTTCGCAAATGCTCGCACAAAACCCCGCACACGTGCTATCTCAGTGACTACGTGGCGTACACGCTTTTTCATCACCTCATCGGGCAGAGCATCTAATGTTTCTTTCAAAGCTTGGAATGGATCGTCAGCCTTTGCAATACCGTCGGCAACAACTCGAAGATTGGCAACGTTAAGGACTGCTGCCGCCTCTTCACAACAGCTACGACGTTGTGCATACTGTCCGTCATTAAGCTGATGAGGTGCCTGAGTATCAACAACTAATAGTTCCAAACCATGAGCAGTAAGGTCAAAAGGTTGTTGCGACGTGTTCTCAAGTGCGGTCAGCTCCGGACGGCAATCCAACAGCAACGCATGCCCTGCTGTGCAACGCATAGATGCATTCTGATCCAAACCACCAGTGCTGGCACCAGCCATATCATTCTCTGATTTCATCGCAGACTCAATAAGCGTCACGCGCCCAGCGTCTGAACTGCCGTATCCCAAGGCATACACATCATCAAGAGCTAAAGCAGTTGAACATGTCATAGCAGCTGATGAGCTCAATCCCGATCCGAGTGGCACGCACGATGCAAACGCAGCATCGAAACCTCTTACTTGTGAGAATCCCATTTCCCGCAAAGCCCAAGCAACACCGACAGGATAAGCTGCCCAACCGTCTACACCACCAGCTGCGAGACCATCAAGCTTCGCTTGAACAACGTTGTTGGGGTTAACATCCGAGACCACACGAACAATATTGTCAGTTCGCGGCTTGAGAGCGATGAAAGTCTGGTGCGGTAGCGCTATTGGTAAACAGAGACCTGCATTGTAATCGGTGTGTTCACCGATGAGGTTCACTCGGCCAGGAGCGCTCCAAACTCCGCTTGCTTGTTCACCGAAAGTATTGTTAAAAAGTTCAGAAGCCTTAGCTGAACCCTCTTCGCTCGAAAGCGGGTTGATGAACTGCACTGTTGACATCGTTGCTTCCCTTTCAGTCTTATACGTCTAAATCGATAGGTCCAAGCTCATGGAATCGAGCTGCGATTTTCTCAGGAGTAGTATCTGATATCCACGCTCCCATACCTGATTCTGATCCAGCGAGATACTTGATTTTGTTTGGAGAACGACGGAAAGAAAAGAACTGTAAGTTCAGGCGATAATGATCACGACGTTGATCATGTAGTGGAGCTTGATGCCACGCAGAGATATATGGCAAATCCATCCCTTTACCGTCACCAGTATCGAAGAAGGCGTTGCCGCGCTTGAGCAACGTAGAGTATATCTGTGCCAATCCCCAACGCTCATCATCATTTAACTGGTCGATGCTGAGCACTCCGTCGCGTACTGGGGCCACATGAACTTCTAGCGGCCAGCGTGCAGCTGCTGGCACATACGCCACCCAGTCGTGGTTGCGGAACACTATACGTTCATTGGCATCTAGCTCAGATTGAAGTATATCTTTAAGCAGATTTCCACCTGTGCGTGCGTAGTATTCTTCGGTATGTTGCAGCTCGGTTTCCATCTTTGGCGCCACAAAGGGATAACAATAAATCTGCCCGTGTGGATGCGCTAGAGAAACGCCAATTTCTTGTCCATGATTTTCAAAGGGAAATATTTGCTCTATGCCGTCTAGAGCGGAGATTTCGGCTGTGCGAAATGCCCAAGCCTCAACAACGGTGCGAATGCGCTCCACTGGTAAATCAGCTGGCAGAGCATCCTCTTTAGGGTCAAAACACACTACTTCACAACGCCCATTAGCTATTTGTTGTTCCCATATATCTTTGCCATCGATATGTTGCGTTTGTGTTGGAACACCAGGAACCTGCATCATTGAGGGAAAACGGTTCTCAAAGACCACAACGTTGTAATCAGTATCCGGTACTTCGCCGTCCTGATAAGGATCTCCTGGTTTGCGCGCCGCTAATGGATTACCGCTCGCTGTGGCTCCAGGACCCGCAGTGATGGGTCGGTTCATGCGTGCAGTTGCCATGGGTATCCACTCTCCTGTGAGGGGATCCCTGCGCATCTGTGGAGCTTGAATAGGTATCTGATGACCTTCAGCATCTACATGTGGCGCGAAACGATCAGTCAGAGGACGTGGGTCTGTTAGCTCACGAGTGCGTTGACCAGTCACATATGCAGGGTCATCATCCAGATAGAAGAAATCTCGACCGTCCGCAAGTGTTGTCGGGGTTATGCGAATATGTTTCGCCGCATACTCGGCAGGCTTGTACTGTGCAGACTGATAAGCAATATCATCGCTCATTCTTGTTGCTCACTTCCTTCACTTCTCTCGACCTGATGTGCCAGGACGAGTTCTTTGACCAGTTTTCGGGTTGCTTCAACAGACTGTGGGTCAAGCTCATCATCGGTAATCACTGCACTCACTTGATCGAAGTTGGCAAACAGCGACAAGGATGTGCTACTCCACTTGGTGTGATCAGTAAGAATGATGGTGTTATCCGCAATATCCATCAGAGCCATATCAGTGGCAGCTTCGAGTGAATTAGGCATGAGGAAACCACGAGGGATTGACACCGAATGCGTACCCAAAAAGACTGTGTTGACGCGTAATGAGGCGACGACTTTATCAGCAATCGGCCCCACCAGAGAATTTGATCGAGTAATCACTCCGCCCGTGACGATAACCTCAACATCTTTACTTTCCAAGGCCTGGACCAGTTCCGCAACAGGAATCGAATTGGTGAGAATGGTAATTCCTGCGGAACGGCGGCTCTCGAGCAGATGCTGTGCAAATACATAGGCTGTGGTGCCACCACCGATAGCAATAACATCTCCCGGCGAGACATAAGTCAAAGCCTGTTTCGCAATAGCATCTTTTAATCCGATGTCCATCTGCGACTTAACAGAAAACAGCGGCTCTGCCAAAAGGGTGCTGGTAGTGACCGCACCGCCGTGCACACGTTTTAACAGTCCTTTATCGGCTAATTCTGCAATATCTCGGCGTATCGTCATTGCAGAAACGCCTAATTCCTTTGACAATGCAGTAATACGCACCGCTCCACGGGTACGTAATCTGCTCAAAATCAGATGTTGACGCTGTGAGGATATCATTCGAACATTATCGCACACATACGCGCAGAATTACAACTTCTGATGTCGCTTTTCTTTCGTTTCGACAAGAATTATGATCGTTTTACTATTCTCTCAGCACCCCACGCGGTCACCCGCAGCATCGCTTCAAGCACAATACCCATACCCATTTTTGATTTCCCTTGAGTCCGCTCGATAAATGCTATGGGGATTTCCAAAATGTTGGCACCAGCTTGATGCGCTCGCCGAGTCATATCAACTTGGAACACATATCCGTTGGCCTCAATATTTTCGAGATCAATCTGTTGTAATAGGGAAGCTCGATACGCTCTAAAACCGGCTGTGACATCGTGAACAGGTAAGGCTAACATACAGCGGGCATACCACGAACCTGTACGAGAAATCACATCTCGCAGCAAAGGCCAATTAACTGTTTGACCGCCCCTAACCCTACGGGATCCTATTACCAGATCAACGTGAGGGTTACGCTCAACCACATCCAGCATGCGCGCTAAATCCTGCGGTCGATGAGAGCCGTCCATATCCATTTCGCAGATCACATCGTAACGCTGTTGTAGGGCCCAATGAAAACCATCGAGATATGCAGGGCCAAGACCATTTTTTGCTTTCCTGTGCAACACATGAAGTCGAGGTTCCCCTTGCGCAATGAAATCTGCCATTTTACCGGTACCATCCGGTGAATTATCGTCAACAACCAGCACATCAACATCATGGGTACATGAGAAAATTCCCGCCAGCGTGGTCCCAAGGTTGTCGATTTCGTTATATGTAGGCATAACTACTACAACCCTGTTATCGCGTTGAGACTTGGTACTCGTATTTCGCGCAGCTGTATCAGTCATCATGCACCCCCTGAGGTATTCACTCCAACACTACTGTGCGCAATGCCCGTAATGGTGTGAAATACTGGATGTTTGCTGTGAAAATAAGCACAAGATCACCCGTGCTCTGTACTTAGTGGCGTGTCGTATGCATCATTGAACACATTTCACGCACACCCAAACAACGCCGGTGTGCAAGAATAGGTGCATGCAGTATGTTTCAGAATCAACGGCCAGAGATGCTGTTAATAAAGCAAGTACGGACTTGTTCTCCTTCGTTTACAAGCATGCCGTAAAGCCTGTGGTGTTCAATCAGGCACCAGATATTGCTCACGATCAGATGATTAGCTTCTGTCGAGCGGCAGGCAACATACCACCACTGATGTGGCTGTTACGCCAGATGCTTGATTACACTGATCCCAGCCTCGAAAGCGAGGTTATGGGTCTACATTTTTCAAATCCATTTGGTCTGTCAGCCGGCCTGGATAAGAACTGCGATTTATCTACAGTGCTAGATGCAGCTGGATTTGGTTTTGAAACTGTAGGATCTACCACTTCACGGCCGTGTGCAGGCAATCCACGCCCATGGTTCCACCGACTGCCAGAGTATGACTCAATGATGGTCCACGTCGGACTAGCTAATGATGGTTCTGAACAAGTAATCCCCAAAGTCGAGAAGGCGTACACCAAGGCTGCAAGTATGGCGATGTCGATTTCGATAGCTCGTACCAATGATGACCAGTGTGGCGATATTGACGAGGGTATTGAAGATTACCGCATTTCGCTTGAACGAGCTGCTGGGCGATCCTCAATGGTAGAAATTAATATTTCTTGTCCAAACACACATGTTGGCGAACCCTTCAACGAAAACCCTGACAACCTCGATCGGCTATTCACATCTTTGGATTCTGTTGAGCGCTCACAACCTTTGCTGGTAAAAATGCCACTCAACAAATCATGGTCTGAGTTTAAGGATCTACTGGATGTACTAGCAACGCATAATGTTCAAGGCATCTCTATCGCTAACTTGCAAAAGGACCGCACTGGACTATCCGTGCCGGTGCAATGGGCGGGCGGCCTTTCAGGTGGACCATGCTATGAAGGTAGTAATGCTCTTATTGCCAACACTTATCGTGAATTTGCTTCACGTTTTGCCATTGCAGGAATAGGTGGTGTGTTCACCCCCGAACAGGCATACGAAAAAATACGATGCGGATCAAGTCTGGTGATGTTCGTTTCCTCGTTGATGTTCCGTGGACCTCAGCAAATCAGTGTATTCAAACGAGGTCTGGTTCAGCTATTGCGACGCGACGGCTTTGAGAATGTTTCGCAGGCCGTGGGCAGTGGTTTATAGTTCATATCTAGGTAGATGTGAGCATGGATTGCACTCTACAGTGCACTGAGTTCAGTCATTCTCAGCTGCTTCATTCATTGGATAGAGCATAATGCATGAAGCAGCTGAGGATCATGCGCGTACAGGAACAGTCCTTTTCTTGGACGCGTTAATAAGGTCATTAAGGCATTCCTCAACACACGTTCTCTGCTGTGCTCAATCTCTTGCGCATCCAAACCCTTAGCGCGTAAACGTGCAACCCCAGCGAAGGCTGCCTGATCCTGATAGGCATCCGGCT